>DEZY01000113.1:1005-4150 GCA_002365735.1 Actinobacteria bacterium UBA3120 | reverse complement strand
CCCATTTGGGTCCAATAACCGGCATCAATGGATTCGAGTTTCAGCGTGGGGTTCGCGTACTCGCTGGCACGTTCGAGGGACGCCTTGACGTCGTCAGTGAGTTCGGCGTCTTCGTCCATCCAAAAATCAAAATTCTCGTGAACGCTCACGTTCAAAACGGCGGAAGCGTCAATCAAGTCTTGTGCTGAAGGTGAATCAGTGGACACCCGCTCAAGACCTACCGGCTCACCGTGCGGAGCCGCCAGAGCGCGCTGCAGGGCATTGGCCAGATCCCGCGATGGGTCACCACTACCGGTGTTGATTTGCAGACCGAGCAAGATATCGCCGTTTGCGCGAACGAGTGCGGGGTAGGCCATCGGTAGCACCGTTGCCAGGGTCACCTTGCGGCCGTCTCCGACACCAGGCTTGAGAGTGAGCTCTGCCGTTGCCGAGGGGACCAGTTCCCGCATCGCCACAATGTCGCACTCGCTGGCGAAACCGTGGAATGGACGGTTGGGGGCTGAGACCGCTTTTGACGCCTCACGCCCGTGGCAGGCCTTGTAGCGGCGACCAGAGCCACAGGGGCACGGCTCCCGCATCCCCACCACCGGAACTTCACCTTCGAGTTCGGCTACTGCGGAATTGTTTGCACCGTTTTTTTTACCCTGGGTTTTCTTTGCCATAGTGCGCAAACGTACCGGAGACCAAAATCAATGTCTCCACTAGTAATTAGCCCTTGGTCAAGTCGCGCCGATTGAATGCGGGGTAACTGAGCGCAAATACGAGTATCGCGGCGAGAGCGAGGATCACGATTGCGGCAAGCGTGAAGCCATTATTGAGGGGATCGGTTCCGCTATACCAATAAAATGGCGTGAATTTTTGCCACCAGCCACCGTTGATCGCGGCCATCGAGTTAGCCACCTGAAGCACGACCGCAACCCCCGCGCTCACGCCAGTGGCCAGCCCCGCCCGACCGAATGCGGCGCCCATCAAGAACGCAAGTGCACCAAATAGGTAGCCAAGGAGTAACAGGTTCACGCAGATAGCCAATATGTTGAGGTAGTCCATGCCCAAACTCGACATCAGGTTCGCCGTCGCGACTCCGGTAAAGGTCGCGAATGCGACGACGAAACCCCAGATCAATAACGCAATGATTTTCTGGGTAAGTAGGTAGCTTCGTGAAATCGGATTTCCGAGCAAAATTCCTAGGGTTTGATTTTTTTCTTCACCCGCAATTGACTTAGCGCCGATCGAAATGGTGATCACCATGATTGCAATGGGTGCCATCAAGGAAAAAGTTTCTCCCTGAAAGAAGCCTTCAGGTGTTCCTAGGTCGCCGCCACCAAAGAATGCGAGTATTTCTGGGGGAAAGGAATCGCCGAGTTGCGCCATATTCGGTTGCATATACGCGTAGATCGGCCCCATGATCACACCCATCAGGGCAAACATGAGGAAGGACACAAATAGGGTCACGGTCTGAAATTCGGAAAGGGTCTTAACCCAGATCTTCGAGACAAGTGTGCGACCGGCAACGCGCTCGCCCAATCTCGCCGTGAAGGGATTAGCGCGAAGTCGATCCAAGATCCGAATACCGACCGATCGCTGACGCAAATCCCGCCGCGGAAAACCAACGAGTGCTACGAGAAACAGCAGTGCACAAGCCCCGAGCAAAATCGCTATCGCTCCCACATTTACGCCGTTGCGTAACGGATCCCCATCACTGATGTAGTACCACGGAAAAATTCGCGCGGCTTCTTCCCACCCAGAAATCAGTGGCATGATGCTCGCCCCCAAGAAGGACACAATCAGAATGCCAGAGCTAATTCCAATTGCGGCTTGGGCTTTACCGGTCCACGCGCCGATGGCCAAAGCGAGAAAGCCATAAAAAATTGTGCCAATTACTAATTGGACGATGAACCCCCACACGCTCAATCCGGAAATGTTCACGTCAAAAACGGCGGGTGTCAATAATCCAACACCCAGCAGAACGACTGCCGCCGCGACATACAACGTGATGAGCGCGAGGGTGCTCTCGACAACGAGTCGGCTTCGGCTAATTGGATTCGCGAGCAGAATCCCAATCGTTCCATCACGCTCACGCCCGGCGACTGCGCCCGCGCCAACCGTGATCGCTATCCCGCCAAGCACCAATGAACCATAGGTTGAAAAAATTGCGTTGTAGGAAAGGGAAGCGACATCTGCTCCCGGGGCGAGCCCGATCACCGACATCAGGCTTTCGGGAAAGCCGTCGAACAGCGACATGTCGACATCGCGATAGACCACCATGCCAAATGCGAACAACACCGAGAGACCGATTACTCCCATGGCGACAGTGCGCACCCGCGAAGTCACACTGCGAACGTAGACAGCACCCAGTCCGCTCATGAAAAAATCACACGGATTCATCGTGATAGTACGTAAGGAAAACTTCCTCTAAGTCTGCCTCGTTCGTACTGATATCGAGTAGATCACACTTGCCCATGACCGCAGATAGTAGTTTTTCCATTGTGCCTTCATAGGAAATAAAAACTCGATTGCGTTCAATCAGCAAACTACGAATCCCAGTAATCCCCTCAAAAACACTTTCCTGCGGTTCGCTAGCAAGTTCAAGCTCTATTTTGCGGATGCCTTTCCCACGCAAACTCGCAATGGTCTCCAGTGCGATCAGCTTCCCGCTGCGAATAATTCCCACCCGGTCGGCAACCCGCTGCACCTCGCTCAAAGTGTGGCTGGAAAGAAAAACGGTTCCACCCGCATCTGCTGTTTCCCGGATCAACCCCTGTACTTCCCGTTGAACTAATGGATCCAGTCCAGCGCTTGGTTCGTCCAAGATCACGAACTCTGGCTTATTCATAAATGCCTGAATAATTCCAATCTTTTGTCGGTTACCCGAAGAAAGATCACCGATCTTTTTGGCCATTTGTGCGTTAAGACGCTCAGCAAGTTGCTCGACGTAGCGCCCGTCAACACCTCCACGCAAATTGGCAAAGAAATGAATCAGGTCGGCGCCGGTCATGTTCGGATACAGTTCCAGCTCACTGGGGAGGTACCCGATTCGGTGTCGCAGGGCGACGCTGTCCCGGTGTACGTCCAGGCCCAGGATCGAAGCGGTTCCGCTAGTTGCGCGTATTTCATTCATCAAAAGGCGGATCGCTGTTGTTTTGCC
>DEZY01000113.1:0-743 GCA_002365735.1 Actinobacteria bacterium UBA3120 | reverse complement strand
ATCAGCGAGCGCGGCGAGGTCACCGTAGTTTTTTCCTAGACCACTGGCGCGGAGAGTGGGTTCCATTTCTTCACCCTAGCAATCACATCACCCGGATGATTAGTTATCATTGCATCTACTCCCAATTGCAGACATAAATCAACGTCGGCCATTTCGTCGACCGTCCAGACATGCACTTTGTGACCACAATCGTGGACCTGCTGCACGTACTCGGGGTGTTCCTTAATGTAATGAATGTCAATTCCGCAGATACTCACACCATGGGGTAAATGCCCACCGCGAAAGCGACGCGGCAACTTTCCAGCAAGGTACACAACTTGAGTCTCTGGTGAATATCTTTTGAATCGTTGAACCGCCATTTGACTAAAACTCATCACGCGGGCGCGAGGAAAATCATTTCCATCTTGTGGGGTGGTCAACCCGTATCTGTGGAGCACGTCAAATAACTCACGTTCAACGTATTTTCCAAACCGCACCGGATGCTTCGTCTCAATTGCCAATTCAATTGTTCCAGAGAAATCCAAAATTGTGGTGAGCAGCGTTTCCAAAGTGAGTAACCGAGTTCGACTTGCATCGGGCCGCGGATCCTCGTAGTCCATCCAATTTTCAAGACTCCCGCTAAAATCATTGGTCACTAAATCGGACAGCAGCTGGCCAGAAACCGACCCTCTGCCCGAACTAGTCCGATCAATTCGACGATCATGTACACACACCAAAGTGCCGTCGTTGGTAAGGCGGACATC
>DEZY01000164.1:2890-11036 GCA_002365735.1 Actinobacteria bacterium UBA3120 | reverse complement strand
CCTGAGTTTAAACTATTTACGAACTTCAGGGTAACCGCACATTAGATATATCGATCCGATATATTGCTGCACATGAGTAGCCGCCGCGATGTACTGAGCTTCGCCATCCTTGGCGTACTCGGTGATGGCCCCCAGCATGGTTATGAATTGCGGAAAAGTCTCACCACCATCCTTGGCCCGTTTAGGGCACTTTCCTATGGCTCCCTCTACCCCGCTCTCAAACGAATGCGTGCCTCGGAACTGATCGAAGAGGAATCACTGACTCCCGCCATGCAAAGTAGCGCACCGGTACTTTCCGGCAAGCGGGCGCGAATCGTGTATGCAATCACGGCTGAAGGTAAAGAAGTTTTTGGTGAATGGGCAAATAAGCCCGGACCTGAAGCATGGGAAGACGAAGGATTCGCCGCACACCTTGCTTTCTTTTCTGCAACCGAAGCACGCACCCGGCTTCGCATCCTTGAAGGTCGCCGCTCGCGCCTTGAGGAGCGGGTAGATGCATTACGTGACTCACTCGCCCGCAGTAAAGAGCGGGTTGACGCCTACACACTTCAACTTCAGCAACATGGACTCGAAGGAGCCGAGCGCGAAGTGCGCTGGCTGACCGAATTAATTGATCAAGAGAAAGTAACCCAGGAGAGGTAAGAAATGAGTGCACAATCCGGCGGAGAAATTCGCGTAGCAATTGTTGGTGTTGGAAACTGTGCTACATCCTTGATTCAAGGTGTGGAGTACTACAAGAACGCCAAGGCCGATGAGTTTGTCCCCGGACTCATGCACGTTCAGTTTGGCCCCTACCACGTGAATAGTGTTAAATTTGTTGTCGCCTTTGATGTTGACTCCAAGAAAGTCGGCCTCGACCTCGCCGATGCAATTGGTGCATCTGAGAACAACACAATTAAGTTGTGTGACGTCCCCACTACCGGAGTCAAAGTCTCACGTGGGCACACACTTGATGGACTTGGTAAGTACTACCGGGAAACCATCACCGAGTCTGACGCTGACGAGGTAGACGTTGTTCAAGCTCTCAAAGACGCAAAGGTTGACGTTGTCGTGTGTTACCTACCCGTAGGCTCAGAAGATGCGGCCAAGTTTTACGCGCAATGCGCAATTGACGCGGGCTGTGGATTTGTTAACGCACTACCTGTCTTCATTGCTGGCACACCCGAATGGGCCAAAAAGTTTGAAGATGCCGGTCTGCCAATTGTTGGCGACGACATTAAAAGCCAGGTAGGCGCAACAATCACCCACCGGGTACTGGCGAAATTGTTCGAAGACCGCGGTGTGATTGTCGACCGCACCTACCAACTAAATGTTGGTGGAAACATGGACTTTAAGAACATGCTTGAGCGCGATCGTCTTGAATCCAAGAAGGTTTCAAAGACCCAATCGGTGACTTCTCAACTCTCACATGACCTTGGTGAGAGGAATGTACACATCGGACCTTCGGACTACATTGCCTGGCTTGATGACCGCAAATGGGCATTCGTTCGTCTGGAAGGTCGCGCATTCGGTGACGTCCCTTTGAACCTTGAGTACAAGCTCGAGGTGTGGGATTCACCCAACAGTGCTGGTGTAATCATTGACGCTGTCCGTGCAGCGAAAATTGCTATGGATCGCAAGATTGGCGGGCCGATTCTTTCGGCATCCAGTTATTTCATGAAATCACCACCTGTTCAATACAATGACTCAGAAGCAAAGCAGGCCGTGGAAGACTTTATCTCCGGCACCATCGATAGATAGTTTTTCCGTAACCGGTAGCGTCAGTACTATGCAGGCACTACCGGTTGTTCGGGCTCTGCTTCATCGTAAAAATTTTCGGGCGCTCTACAGCACCAGGTTGGTTGGTCAGTTCGGGGACGGTTTCTTCCAAGCGGCTCTTGCCTCATTCGTTCTTTTTTCACCAGAGCGTGAACCCAATGCCACCGCGATTGCGGTGGCATTCGGCATTTTACTACTTCCTTATTCCTTGGTCGGGCCGTTTGTTGGAGTCTTTTTAGACCGATGGTCGCGCCGTAATATTTTGGTTCGAGCGAACCTGCTCAAAGCCTTACTCACGATTCCAGTAATCGCCGCCGTCCTTGCTGGGAATGAATCGGTCATTCTTGGATTTTCTGTTTTGGCAGTTCTTGGTGTGGGTAGATTCATTTTGGCGGGCTTATCGGCATCACTGCCCCATGTCGTGGCTGGGAAAGAACTCATCACGGCAAATGCTCTGACACCCACTTCGGGGACGATTGCTTTTGTTGTTGGTGCAACGACCGGTTTAGGGATTCGAGAAATATTTGGTGGTGGTGATCCTGGAAGTGTCGCACTTCTTCTGTTCTCAATGGGCACATTTGTTTCGGCAGCCCTGATTTCCCGAACATTTGGTGTCCTTGCGTTAGGACCATCTCACCGGTTGAAGCACTCTATGGTGGATTCGCTTCGAGGTGTCACCGGTGATCTGGTTTCTGGGGTTCGCACCCTGCACTCACACCCAGATGCCGCCAGGGCCTTAATGCTCGTTGTGATTAACCGGGTGTCATTTGGGGTGATGGTCAGCGGATCGCTCCTGCTCCTGCGCAACACATTCCACCAAAGCATCAACGCCAATGCAGCACTCGCAGACTTTGTCGTTCTCTCCGGTTTCGCGGCAACTGCGGCGCTCATTGCCGCAATTTTGACGCCGTGGGTAACCCGGAAGATTGGGATACCCCACTGGTCGGCACTGACCGTGGGCCAGGCCTCAATCGGTATGTTGGTATTCGCATTAGCAGCTACCGGCCAAAATTTTTCGTTATTGCTCCTCGCCGGATTTAGTCTTGGTTTTGCCGGTCAAGCGGTCAAGGTGTGCTCGGACACGGTGATTCAAAAACGGATCCCAGATACCAGCCTGGGTCGGGTCTTCGCGCTATTTGATATGAGTGTCAATGTGGCATTGGTGGGTGGAATTATCGCGGTGGCACTGCTCTCGCCCGTGAGTGGTGTCGCTCCGCTCCTTTATCTGGGGGTTGGTGTCGGATTGGCTTTGGCCAGTTACTGGTATTGGCGCACCGATCGCCACCGTTGAATCGGATTTGGGGTTATCCCTAAACAGGCCATCCCAGTTGACTACTGGGTCGTGTAGAGTTTTTACATGTCCAATACAGCTACGGAGCAGTATCAGCGCAGTCCAGTGACGCGCGACCGGGTCCGTCCACGAACTATTTTCTCGATTATAGTTTTTGTGCTCGCAACGGTTCTTACTCCTGTGGCTGTTGCCGGGCATTGGGCGCACACCACAATTTTGGATACTGAACGCTACATCGAAACCGTTGGTCCAATTGGTAGTAGCCCTGAAGTACAAGAAGCTTTCGCCGGTGTTGTCACCGACGCAATCGTGGACCAAGTTGATACTGAGGCACTGGTGGGTGACTTCCTCAGCGGAATTTTGCCCAGTAACCCGCTAACAGATCGACTTGCCGGTCCCCTTGCAACCGGGATTAATGGTTTGATCGGTCAAGCCGTCGACTCTTTTGTTACTTCCGATTTATTCACCAACGCGTGGATAAAACTCAACACGGCGGCCCAAAAAGGTCTTGTTGCGATCTTACAAAATGAGCCGAGTGGTCCAATCCAAATTCAGGGCGACGACGTAGTTCTAAATCTCGATACAGTGATCGATCTTGCGCAGCAAAAATTGGTCGATGAGGGGATTTCTTTCGCTGCCAATATCACCATTCCACCCACGGACAAGCAATTTGTATTGATGACTGCTCCGGCATTAAGTCAGGCCCGAACTTTCTATTCCTTCTCGGCACCAATTCTTAATTGGATCGTAGTGATAGTGGCAGCCTTGTTCATTCTCGCAATCTTGCTCGCCCGCCGAAGAGCACGAACAACAGTTGCCGTGGGAATCGCAGTTCTAGGTTCATCCCTTGTGCTGTACGCCGCAACTATTCTGGGTGAAGGAGTAGTTGTTAATGAATTTGAGGGCAGCGTCTTTGAGGGTGCGGCGGTCGTTGTCTACCAAAACTTCCTGAACTATCTTGTTGCCGGCTTACAAGCCTTGTTCGCCCTCAGTGTCATTGTGATTGTGGGCGGTTGGCTGGCTGGTCGAACCAATTCTGCAAATTACGTTCGCGGCCACTTCACGCGCGGCCTCACACAGATCGCCGATCGCACGGGTTGGGATACCGGAGCGAAGCTCTCGCCATACGCCCCGATCATCCGCTGGGCGGTTGTGTGTATCTGGTTGCTCGTGCTTCTTAGTGGCACCTTCCTTGGCACCTTTAATGGGGTTTTGTTCACGCTACTTATCGCCGGGATTTGGACCGGTTTGGAGATCCTTATCCGCGCTCGGACCACCACCGAAGAAGTTGTTCCTGAGCCAGTTGAGGTGCCAGCGGCCCCTGATCAAGCCTAAGTTCTAAGAGGAACTTATACGCTTCACCCACTTCACGGCCGGGTCCGATTCCCAAGATTTCCATGATCTGGGCCCCGTTGAGATCAGGTCTGATCGAGTCGAGTTCTTCCTGCTCTTGTAGATCAGCAATCCGTTGTTCCAAGCCGTCATAGGCCTTTTGTAACGCTTCAGCTCGGCGTTTATTGCGGGTGGTTGAGTCAGCCCGAGTGAGTTTGTGGAGTCGACTCAGAAGTGGCCCAGCATCACGCACGTATCGACGAACAGCGGAGTCGCTCCATTCGCCGGTTCCGTATCCATGAAAACGTAAATGTAATTCGACGAGTTGTGAAACATCGTCAATTTGCTCGTTGCTAAACCGCAAGGATTTCATGCGTTTCTTTGTCATACGAGCACCCACTGCCTCATGGTGATGAAAAGATACTCTGCCATCAGACTCAATTTTGCGGGTTTTAGGTTTTCCTATGTCGTGTAACAGCGCCGCCATCCGCAGGATTAAGTCACCGGGTAGTTGCGGTTCGTGGCCAGTTTCCAAATCGATAGCCTGCTCCAGAACTTTGAGTGTGTGTTCATACACATCTTTGTGGTGGTGGTGCTCATCTTCTTCCAATTGCAGTAGTGGTAATTCAGGAAGTACATATTGCGCCAACCCTGTTTCCACCATGACTGTTAAACCCACGCGTGGGTGATTGGACATGAGGATCTTGATCAACTCTTCACGGATTCGTTCAGCCGAAACGATGTCAAGTCTCGATGCCATCTCGCGCATTGCGTCGAGCACGTCGGCCGCAATTGAAAACTGCAACTGGGAGGAGAAGCGCGCCGCTCGCAACATTCGTAACGGGTCATCAGAAAATGACTGCGTCGGTGTAAATGGCGTCCGCAGGATCTTATTTTCTAGATCTTTTAAGCCCTCAAATAGATCCACAAACTCCAATGTGGGGAGTGTGAGTGCCATTGCATTTACCGTGAAGTCACGGCGGCCAAGGTCAGCCGCTAATTCAGATCCAAACTCGACATCAGGCTTGCGGGAGTCTGGGTTGTAATTTTCACTGCGGTAGGTAGTGATCTCAATTTGGCGATCATCCTTGCTTGCGCTAATCGTGCCAAATGCGATTCCGGTATCCCACGTGTTTTCAGCCCACCCACCCAACAGGTGCTTAATCTGGGTCGGTTCTGCGCTCGTGGTGAAGTCGAGATCGGCTAATGCAGAGGTTCGGCCTAAAAAAGCATCCCGAACCGGGCCGCCAACCAAGGCAATTTCATGGCCGGCATTGGTAAAAAGGGTGCCCAGTTCATAGAGCAGGCCCGCTACTGGGGCCAGGCTCTCGAGCGCTTGACGCTGTAAAGAAGTGGACACGGCAGCCAAGGTTACCCACCCGATGCGTTTATCCTCACTACATGGTGTTTTTGAGCGACCGAACCCGCTCTGGGCACAGCTCTGTGTTGGTCATCTCCTTCTTCGTGTCAACTATTGGATTAATGGGCCTTGGGTCATCCCCGGTGGCAGCTGACCCCACCGGGTCAGTAATTGCTGTTGTGGTCGATCGCATTACTCCCATTGCCCCACAACCCGGTGACACGTTGCGTATCTCGGGAAAGTTGCTTAATTCGTCAGATTCGCCCCTGACCAAGGTGTCCGCCCGGTTAGGAATCTCGGCGAGTCCCCTTGAACAGCGGGCCCAGATCGCACAGCAATCAGAGCTTGAGCTCAACCCGGAAGCCGAGCCGGTTGACTACTTTCTGAACAAAACCAAAGTCCCCATCAGTGAGGCATTGCTGCCGGGTGATGAAGCAAACTTTGCGGTCAGCATCCCGGTCAACGACCTACCCCTTGGGCGAGACGGGGTCTACACGCTGATGGTGGAAGTTCTGGGTACTGATGGCGCGGGACAAATGGGCCGTCAGGGTGGTTTTCGCACTTTCATGCCGTGGATGGGTCCGGACTCAAATCCAATCGACTTAGTCTGGCTGTGGCCACTTATCGACTACCCGGCCCAGGAAGCCAATAACGTTTTGTTAAATGAAGATATCCCTCGATCTTTGGCTCCCGGTGGTCGCTTGGATTCCCTACTCACAGTCGGATCCGATAACGCCGACAAGGTGAGTTGGGTCGCTGACCCGCAGCTGCTGCAAGTTGTCCAGGATATGGCCGGTGGCTACCAGGTGCGTAATGGTGAAACACTTTCCGTTGGTGATTCTTCCACTGAATCGGGTCAGTGGATATCCCGGTTGAAGGATGCCCTCCTCGCCAGCCAGGATCTTGATTCCGTTAAATCGGGGAAAAGTGATCGCTTACCCCTACGGGTAACCCCTTACGCTGACATCGACGCTGGGGCAGTAACCGGGGCCGGCATGGAAACCAATGTTGTTCTTTCCACCACCATGGCTGCAGGTGTTGCTTCGAGTGTTTTAGAACAGGCCGTGAGTGGGACTTTGTATTGGGCGCCAAGTGGGCGGCTCAATAGGGAAACGGGTGATCTACTTGCATCAAGTGGTGTTCGCACCGTAATCCTTCGCGCGAACGCACTGCCTCCATCACAACCAAACACGATTTCAACCGGGCTCGGCGTTTTGGGAACAACCTACGGTGGCATGAATGCGGTATTGATTGACCCAGGTTTGAGCACGACCCTGGGTCTTAATCAGTCTTCTCAATCAAATGCAATTTTGATGCGTCAACGATTCCTTGCTGAAACAGCGTTAATGAGTCAACTGATTCGTAAAGATGCACCTTCACGGATGGTCGTGGCCGGACCACGAGAAATTCGTTGGGATCCCTCGAGCGAGGCCCTGAATACACTTCTGGGTGCAACGGGGTCTGTTCCTTGGTTGCAATCTGCATCTCTTTCAGACCTACTTACCGAAGACAGCACCGCAATTCCCCGCAAGCGCGGTGGCTACGGCCCTAAGTCTCAAAAAGCGGAGTTACCGTCGGCTTATTTGAAAAAAGTCCAAAAGGCGAGTGATCAACTTGCCGCGCTCACGGCAGTACTTGATAACCCTCGTGGCATAACCCGCGCTTATGCCGAAGCAATTTTACGAGCGCAGTCAAATGCTTGGCGGGTTGATCCCGCTACAGGTGAGGAATTGGTTTCGAGTATTACCACAAGTCTGCAAGATCAAACTGACAAAGTTTATGCCCTCTCACAAGGAACCATCACCCTCTCGGGTGAAAGTGGTCTAGTTCCCGTCACTATTGCAAATGATCTTGACCGTTCAGTCACAATTGGGGTGCAACTGCGTGGAAATCCCAGTGCTCGTTTAGAAAGTAAGCCGCTCTACGAAATCACTATTGAACCAGGAAAAAAGGTCAGTGTTGAACTCGAAGCGGTGGTTGTTGGGGGTCGCACTTTGAGCGCAGGTGTCCAATTACTCACCCCTGAAGGCCAAGAATTCGGCCGCGTGGCCCAGATCGAGTTGGTGTCAACCGCATACGCCCGTGCTGCAGGCTGGGTGATCGGAGCCGCCTTCGTTGCCATGGTGCTTTTCGTTGTTGTAGGCATTACCCGGCGAGTTCACAAGGCGGCTACCGGCGCACGCTTGGATGCACAGAAGAATGGTCCACATGTCTGAACGAGTGTTAATCGGTCCCAGCGCCGTAATGGCAGTGGGAACTGTCACCTCACGGGTCACCGGGGTCGTGCGCGACATAACCATGACGGCCGCATTGGGATTCTTCTTAGTATCTGATGCATTTTCACTCGGTAACTCATTACCTAACATGATTTATATTCTGGTGATTGGTGGTGCTCTTAACGCGGT
>DEZY01000164.1:2351-2583 GCA_002365735.1 Actinobacteria bacterium UBA3120 | reverse complement strand
GACTACCCGCAAAATGAATTTGATCTGGCTGTTGCTTTCACGCGTCTATGTTTACCGCAAATATTTTTCTATGGAATTTACACAATGTTCGGCCAAGTTCTGAACACCAGAGGAAAATTCGGTGCACCAATGTTCGCACCGATCGCCAACAATATTGTTGCGATTTCTACTTTCCTGTTGTTTATCTATTTCGCTGGAACCGCTGCAGCCGCAGAAGGAAACCTGTCATCGG
>DEZY01000164.1:311-2133 GCA_002365735.1 Actinobacteria bacterium UBA3120 | reverse complement strand
TA
Organism: Actinobacteria bacterium UBA3120; assembly: GCA_002365735.1. Lineage (GTDB taxonomy): Bacteria > Actinomycetota > Actinomycetes > S36-B12 > S36-B12 > UBA4592. The sequence goes on along the minus strand of DEZY01000164.1, from coordinate 2,131 downwards.
CCCGTTCTGATTCGCGCCGGTTACATGTGGCGGCCACGGTTTGATTTGCGTGGCCACGGGTTGGGTAAAGCTGGGAAGCTCGCGGTGTGGACAATCGGGTTGGTTTTGGTGAATCAATTGACCTACATCGTGATCACCCGATTTGCCACCCAAGCGAATATCAACGCGGCAGCCCAAGGGGATGTCGCTGCCGGGTTAACCACCTACCAAAAAGCTCACTTAGTCTTTATGCTCCCACATAGTGTTATCACGGTTTCTATCGTTACTGCGCTACTTCCGGCGCTGAGTCGAGTAGCCCACGCGGGGAAACTTTCGCAGGTTGGTCGTGATGTCTGCGGAGCTATGCGACTAGTTTCATTTTTTATTATTCCCGTCACTGCAATTCTGTTCGTAGTTGGGATTTCGGTGGCGGTATTACTTTTTGGGTTTGGTGCGGCAACAACGGAGCAGGCCGAACTCATGGGTCAAGTAATTTCAATCTTCATGCTCGGCATGATTCCCTTTACGCTTTTTTATGTTTTGTTGCGTGGCTACTACTCATTGGAGGACACTAAAACCCCCTTCTTCATTACTGTGATTTTCTCCCTTGTTCTTTTGGCATTGCTCGTTCCTTTCTTTGGTAACTTCACTGGTGGTGGTGCACAAATTTCCTTTATGGCGGCTTGTTACAGCGGCTCCTACTGGGTTGGATTGCTCATCGCTTGGATTGTGCTGGCCCGTAAACTCGGTGGATTGCAATCGGGCACCACGATTGCATCGATTGCCCGAATGGTGGTCGCTGGACTCTTTTCGGTTTTCGCCATGCTCCTCACCCAAGCCCAACTCAATAATTTACTGTTCGGATCGAGTGACAGTGTTGATCTGACTGACAAAATGAATGTGCTTGTTCGCTTACTTGTTGTTGTCTGTGTCGGGGTAATTTCTTATCTGCTCGCAGCCTGGATTATTCGGGTACCAGAAATCACCCTTGCCTACCGTGTCATCCGTGAAAAACTAGGCTCTAAGGTGAAGTCGTGATCGGATCAGGGACCAAGTTCAACCGCTACACACTTTTGGAAGTGGTCAGCGAACACGAGACCACAGTTGAGGGTGAATTCGTGGTCCAATTGTGGCGCGGCCGGGACGAGATCTTGGATCGTAATGTTGCCATTCGTTTAGTCAGAACAGAAGACCGACGTGTGGCTAAGGTGCTGGGCGCAGCCCAAGCAGCCGCAATGGTTGATGACCGTCGAATACTACGAGTCCTCGATATTCTTGATATTGGAAACACCTTGGAAGATCCCGCTTACACGGCAATTATTAGTGAGTGGTGCACTGGAACGCCACTACATGAAGCGCTCGCTAACACGGACACCGCTGCTTTTGATGCTGAGTACTCTCTAGATTCTGTTTCCAATCTGGCCTGGGCCTTAAATGCTTGCCTGACATTTAATATTGAACATGGACGGTTACGTCCCAGTTGTGTGTTCCTGACCGAAAACTCTGAGATACTGGTCAGTGGTTTGGCTGTGGACCACGCGCTTTTTGGCCCACTATTCGGAGCAGATACTGCCCAAGATGCGGCCGTGAGTAGGGATGTTAACGGCTTGGGTTCGTTGCTGTACTGCTTCACAACCGGCCTATGGCCCTATCCGGTATCCGCAGGTGAAAAAGATCCCGACCCTTTTTTGAGTGTTCATGTGCCCTTCTCACCCAAGGTGGGTAAAGACATCCCGGTTCCATCAAGCGTGCGGGCGAGTGTTCCCCGCGCGGTAGATGATCTGGTGAGCAGAAGCGTGATCGGGGCGAGTAAATCCCGTGGTGTTACCCGAATCCAGGAT
>DEZY01000164.1:0-236 GCA_002365735.1 Actinobacteria bacterium UBA3120 | reverse complement strand
GGAGTAAATCCCGTGGTGTTACTCGAATCCAGGATTCACTCGGTTTCGCCAATGCCATTGCGTCCGCGAAGGACTATTTCACACCAATGAGCACCACCACTGTCCGAGCGCCTGCCGGGATTTCCCAGAGCGTCTCACCCGTAAGTGTCGCCAAGCGCGTGATCGGGGTCGTAGTGGCTGCGGCTCTGGTACTTGCTACCGCTCTTGTAGGGATCCAACTTCTCAACAGTTCCCCC
>DEZY01000182.1:2923-8309 GCA_002365735.1 Actinobacteria bacterium UBA3120 | reverse complement strand
TTGTACACCGCGAGGGACTTGAACCCCCAACCCGCTGATTAAGAGTCAGCTGCTCTGCCAGTTGAGCTAGCGGTGCCTGTTGCGCGCCGAGATTATCACTGGGCACCGGCGCTAGAAACCCGAGGCCACCATTTCTCGGTAGATGATGGCGGAAAACTTTTTTTGGCCCAGAGGATTGGGGTGAAATGAGCCAGAGGTGAAGCCAAAAATGCCCGTGAGGCCAAATATCCAAGACTGCGCACCCGCACAAACGCCGTGCCCGGTAGACCCGGTTCCGGTTTCACTCCACGTGCCCATGATCGGTTTCCACCCGATTTGATTCGTATTAGCGATAGCTTCATTGAGGGAGCCTGCCCCAGTGGCTAGTGGAACGAGTTGCCCCTGGGTGGTTCGGTACATAAAAGGATCCACTGGACTGGGATCGAGGATCGTGTCATGAGCCCACGCGAAGTCTTCTCGAGAGATCGTGAGGTAACTGCAGGTTGATCCAGTTTCGGACCGAGTTGGGTCCGGGTAGGAATTAAGAAAAACTTGCCCGATCGGGCTCAATGACAGACCCGGCAAGCTTTGGTTCTGCGCCCCTGTACAGGTTGCGTCGGTAAAACATGTATTTATTAATGAATAACCGGTGGGCAATTCGGCGGTAAGAGCTTGAATCCCGGTCTGAATTGTTGGGTAGGCCGAGAGCGGGAGGGTAGTGGCTCTAGCCAGCGGGCAGTCATTTTGCAGCGCGCACGAAGTGAGAATTGATCCAAAGCCGACGTCGTTACCACCAACGGACATGACAACCGCATCAATATCTCGGCCTTTGACAAGATCATTTACCGCTTCGATTTGAGATTTCATACCCCGAAGCTGTGGACCAAGAATCCCTTTTTGCACGGTTGCGCCGGAGCATGAAACGTCAACCAGAGTCACCGAAGTTTTTTTAGATGCTTGCTCGAGTTGTAGTGCCGCTTGTGCCGGCGCACCATGAACGCTTCGATTGCACTGGTCGTCATCCCAGTACGGATCGAACGAAGAGTTTCGCTTTTTAAGCCAAGCATCTACATTTCGTGGATTACCCTCGCCGGACGCGTACGAGTCGCCCATGACCACCATCAGGTAGTTGGAAATATTCGCCACCATGGATTGGCGCTTGGCCTTAGAGCCAGATCTGACAGTCAGAGTGAAACTATGTAGACCTTCTGGCAGCCGCACGGTGGTGCGGCAGGTTTTCTTCGCCAACTTGGTTGCTTCGGTTCGCTGGATTACTTTTCCACCTCGCTGAATTTTCCACGCGTAAGTGTCGCCTTTTGATTTACATGCGTTGAGAGTGACCGGAAAACCAGAGTCCTCTAAATACCAGGAAAGCGATCCACCAATGAGTCGTTCATTGGGCTGGGCAATAAAGTTTTCGGCGCCGACAAAAGTTGAAGACGGATTGCTGGACATGGCGCCGGATTTTGGCACCCCACCATCGCCATCGATAAATCCATCCTTATTTACATCCTTTGACTGCGGGACCATAGACCAAGAACCTTGTGCAACGGGGGTAGTGGGAGCTTGGGGGTTCGTTGCGTGGGAAACGGCCGACGGTAGCAGCGCAAAAGTCACCGATATCGAAGCGAACAGCGCGAAAGCCTGCCTCATTGCCATGTGAACAGGGTAAGCGACCACCTAATCTTGGGTGAACGGGCAGTGCCGGCAGCCGCGGGTGCAGCAGTAACCGCGATCAACGTGAAAATTGGCGGTCATGACGAAAAGCCCCGTAAACGGATCGAGATATCCCTGTTGGTTGCGGGCACAAGCCTGGTCGTGTTCGGCCATTATTTGTTCGGTTTTTAGGCTATCCGGATCCAGGCGCTCGGGGAGCGGGGTTCCTGGACTGGGCCGCAGCTGCTCGTTCTTCATTAGAGGAGAAAACCGGCGGGGAAAGGGTCATCGGGGGCCAGCATGTGCTGTGAAGTTCCGGTGATCCAGGCCCGTCCGGTGATTTCCGGCAGGATCGCAGGTACGCCGGACACCGTTGTTGTGCCGACTGCTCGCCCAGTGAAGTGGGTTCCAATGATTGACTCGTTGACCAGAGGTTCACCGATCGCAAGTTGACCGCGGGCAACAAGTTGGGCGACACGGGCACTGGTTCCGGTCCCGCACGGTGATCGATCAAACCAGCCTGGATAAATCGCCATTGCGTGCCGAGAATGTTGGGCTGTGCTGTCGGCAGCAACCAATTGCACATGATGGACGTGATTAATCGCCGGATTCTCGGGGTGGATCGGTGGATTGGTGTCATTAATTGCATTCATGATCGAAAGGCCAAGTTCGAGTAGCTCGGGCGCGTGTTCCTTGCCAAACTCTTGGCCGAGTTCACTGAGTTCAACGATTGCATAAAAGTTTCCGCCGTAGACCATGTCGTAGCGCACCGCGCCGATCCCAGGAACCTCGACTATGGCATCAAGCTCGGTGACAAATGACGGTACGTTTTCAATCGTGACTGACTTTGCCCGGGTTCCTTCAACCTGAACGCGTGCAATCACGAGTCCTGCGGGCGTGTCTAGGCGAATTACTGTTTCGGGTTCGGTTACTTCGACCATTCCGGTTTCGACAAGGACCGTTGCCGTTCCAATTGTTCCGTGACCACACATGGGTAGGCAGCCCGAAACTTCAATGTAAACAACACCCCAATCCGCATCCGGACGAGTGGGTGGTTGCAAGATTGAGCCACTCATCGCGCTGTGACCGTGGGGTTCGTACATGAGCCAGGTGCGTAGGTGATCGGCTTCATTCACTATGTACTGGCGGCGTTCCTCCATGGTTGCACCGGGAAGGACTCCGACGCCGCCGACAACGACCCGGGTTGGCATGCCTTCGGTATGTGAATCAACACAATGCCAAATCCTGCTGGTTTCCATAGGTGTCCTTTAATGAATAAAACGACGTGGGCTTAATGCTAGTTCGGCGGGGGTCACTGGCCGGTGCCCGATATAGCGGGAAATCAGATCCGCCGTGCCTAATGAAAGCGCCGTGCCAATCAATCCGTGCCCGGTCGCGAGGTATACCCCGGGCAGATCAGGCACCGGACCAATGTAGGGAGCGCCATCAGCGCTGGCCGGGCGCAGTCCGGTCCAAGGAGATAGTTCGGCAAGGTCCTTGGGGATTAGCGGCAAGTTCAGAACCGTTGCGGCCCGCTCATAGAGTTGACGTACCCGCTTTTCCTTGATGGATCGATCATTGGGATGGGTTAATTCAAATCGCGCGCTCATGCGGAGGTGATCGCCCAAGGGATCGGTTGCGGTTTTTTCGTCAGCAAAAATCATGGGGTGAAGTGAATTCGTTCCCTTGTGCATAGGGACGGTTACCGAGTAGCCTTTTGCCGCGATTAATGGGATTTTGATTCCTAAGAGCTTGCCCACTTCGCGGGACCAGGAACCCGCCGCAATCACAATATTTTCGGCCGTGATCTGCATGCCGCTTGTGGTTGTGAGCAGGTAGCCGCCCTTGGAGGGGGCAATAGCTGTGACGAGTTCGTTTGAGTGGAAAACCAGATCCGGATTGGCGGCTCGAAGTCGTTGCCACAGTTCACGTGGATCAAGCCCGAAGTCTTCGCCCAGTTCAACAACGGCCTTTACCTTGGGAGTGAGGCTGGGTTCTTGCTCGAGTGCCTCAGATCTATTGATGAGAAGTGAGCTGATCCCCAGGTGGGAAAGATGCTCGGCTTCGACTTGTGCTTGCTCTGTTGCCTTCTGGGAAGTGAACACTTCCCAGGTCGGGGTGGACGTGGTGGTTACACCACTTGAGTGGATCAGTTCGGCACTGGTGCGTAACAGGGACAAAATGCCAGGCGTGAACTTTTCCACATTTCCTTTTGTGCAGCTACGCATAAAACTTGCGATCCACGAAGCGGTCTGCAGGGGCAAGTGTGCCGAAAAAGCGAAGGCGCCATCAGCGTGAAGCAGGGATTTGGCGCCCATGGCGATCATGCCCGGAGCGGCAAATGGTTGGGCGTGACTCACGACCACATGACCTGCATTGCCGATCGAGGTACCGAATCGTGGTTCACCTGAGTCAAGGATCATCACATCGCGGTCGGTCAACATTGAAGCGATGCTGACCCCAATGATTCCGCCACCAATTATCAGCGTGTTTGTGCTGGCGCTCACGTGAATCTTGGTGCCCATTTTCCGGCATTGGTGAGCAGTAACGTCAGTTCCGCCAGGCCCGACAGATTGGTCTCAAATGATTCAAGTGGCGCACGGGGTGCACCGACGTGTGCGCCAAGTGCGTTCATGCCGGCCTTGACTTTGGCGTTATAGTCGCCGGACTCAATGAAGCCAAGAATCGGGGAGATGGCCGCGAAGACCACGCCTCTTTGGTTGGCGTCTAGCATCGCGACGTGGGCCGCGGGCAGAAGATTAGCCATTCCGCCGATCCAGCAGTTCACTCCGGCATCAAGGAATGCCGGTGAATCAAGGTCGGCCCCGCACACAATCGCTAGCTGATCGCCGAAGTCTTCACCGAGCCAAGCAATGCGGGTGAGGTCACCAGAGGCTTCTTTGATCCCGACTACCAATTCATTGCCGGCTACTTTTTCAAGGACCGCGCGGGTAAATGAAACTCCGGTCCGATCGGGGTAGTCGTAGAGCACGGTGGGCAGTTCCACGGAATTGACCACGTTCGTGACATGGGTGGCGAGTTCTGATTCAGTGGGTAGGCAGTAGGCAGGAGCAGCAAGCATCAACCCGGTGATTCCAGAGCGCTTAGCCAGTAGCGCGTGATCAACTGCTTCGTGGGTGCTCATACCTCCGACTCCCGAGAGCACGGGAACAACCCCATCTACGCAGTCGACAATCGTCGTGAGAATCAGGCGGCGTTCGTCAAAACTTAGTGCGTAGCCTTCCCCGGTGGTCCCGGCCGCCACGAAACCAGAAACCCCTGATTCGATCATTGAAGTGAGTAGTGAACGCAGCTCCTTGACATTGATTTGCCCCTGTTCGTCAAACGGAGTAATGATCGGTACGTAGATTCCAGTGGGGGTCAAGGGCATCAAGTAAGCATAGGGGTTTAAGACCTACAGCCAGAAGGACTCTGCCTAGCGAGGACCGGGTGTACTTACCCTGTTGTTACATTCGGTGGGGCGCAAGCGCGTCGGCCGGGATGTGCCCAAAGCGACCTGCTTGGAAGTCTTCAAAAGCCTCCATAACCTCAGCCTTGGTGCTCATGACAAATGGGCCGTATTGGAAGACCGGTTCACGCAATGGCAAGCCGCCGATCAGGAACACATCAAGATTGGGTGAGCGTGATTCCTGGGATTGATTGGCACGCAACTTGACGGTGTCGCCATCGGCGAGAACGGCCATTTGCCCGGTTGAGATTGGGCGAAGCTGCGCGCCGACCGCTCCGTCCC
>DEZY01000182.1:1003-2850 GCA_002365735.1 Actinobacteria bacterium UBA3120 | reverse complement strand
ACCGCTCCGTCCCCCGCCAAGACGTATGCCAGTGCATTGAAATCTTTCCGCCAGGGAATTTCTATTTCGGCGCCGGGAGCCAAGGTCACATGTGTGATTGCAAGAGGGGTGTGGGAAATTCCTGGTCCGGCGAATTGGGCAACTTGCCCGGCAAGTATGCGAACGAGCGCTCCACCGTCTGGGCTGGAGACCATGGAGGAGTCATGCCCCTGAAGGTCTTGGTACTGCGGTGCAATTCGCTTTTTGTCTGTGGGCAGGTTGATCCACAGCTGCACGCCGTGGAAGAGTCCACCGGATTCAACCAAGTGGGCCGGTGGGGTCTCAATGTGCAGGATTCCATCTCCCGCGGTCATGTACTGGGTGCCACCTGATTCAATGATTCCGCCACCGCCATTGGAGTCTTGGTGTAGAAACTGTCCGTCAATTAAGTAGGTGAAAGTTTCAAAGCCGCGGTGGGGGTGCCAGTCGGTCCCTTTGGGCTCACCCGGTGCGTATTCGACTTCACCCATTTGATCCATGTGGATGAACGGGTCCAGATCGTTTTGTTCGATCATGGCGAATGCTCGACGCACAGGGAAGCCTTCACCTTCATGCCCTTGTGGCGCGGTGGTGAGCCGCTTAACCGAGCGAGGCACCGCGTCGATGGGAGTCTCAAAGCGGGGCAGGGTCAAGGTGTCGGCGGTTGTAGCAGGCATTTAATTCCCCTTCGTTGAACCCAAAGTTAGTTTACGCATCAACTATATATCGGTGGAGCACGGAGCGCGATTTCGGTGCTGCATTGCCCCGGTGCTGAGACCATCTAGGGCGGCATTGCGCCGTGAATCGGAACCCGTTCGAGATTTATCGATGTTTTCCCCGAGTAATTCCATAATTTCAGCAAGATCAAATTTGGGGTTGGTGTAAAAAAGCTCGGAATAGACCCATCGCACGAACTCCAAATCCTCAGGCGAGTCAACGGTCCAGCGTAAATCGGACAGATCGGGGTCGCCGGTGAAATTACGCACAACGAATTGCTCGGGTCGCCGATAAATCCCCAACGTCACATGTTCGCGTTCAGGTGTGTCGGTGTCCAACTGTGCCAGGGCGCGCAGTGCACTTACTCGGACTACCTCAACGTCAACGCCGTCGGGAAAAGTCGGCTCCAGGGTGTTGGATAAGTAATCACAATCAGACTCAAAAAATGAATGAACAATCGAGTCAATAACTAAGGGGGAGATGAGTGGACAGTCAGCGGTGATGCGAACAACAACCTCTGGGTCGAACTCATCGATCGCGCCAAGAAAGCGAGCTAAGACATCATTGAGGTCGCCGCGAAAGCAGGGAACATCGAGACTTTTGCACAACTCGGCAATCGGACGATCCGTGTCATCCGTTGAGGTAGCCACGACAACTCGGTCCACAGATGTAGCACGGCGAACGCGCTCCAGCTGACGCTGCAGCATTGGCGCACCGGCAAGATCTGCCAAGACTTTTCCAGGCAATCGAGTTGACCCCATGCGTGCCTGCACAATTGCAACAGTGGATCTGGGTCCACCCTTCGTTGAATCAATTGCAGCAAAATCTTCCATGGATACAGGCTCCCACAGTTGCGTTCACTTTCCTAGCCAAGATTTTTGGTCAAAAAGCGATCAACCTGCTTGATCGAGTCGCTCCACTCGCCATACATGTAATGCGGGGCCCCCGGATACTCGACGTAGGTGACGTCAACCCCGTTCCGCTGCAAGGCCTGATGGGTTGCCCGAGCCCAAGAAATATCGCAGCTTTGATCTTTAGTTCCATGAATGATTAGGACCGGTTCGGTGACTCTGGAGAAGAAATAGCGGCTGGACATGTCTTGCCACACTCTC
>DEZY01000182.1:490-842 GCA_002365735.1 Actinobacteria bacterium UBA3120 | reverse complement strand
GGGTACATGTTGCGGGTCCACTTATTGAAATTATCTGCAGCGAGGGTGCTCGTCGATGCGTAGGTAATTGCCGCATCAAATACTCCGGGCTGCAGCACGAGCGCTTGGAAAGCCACTCCGCCACCCATCGAACGACCAAGTAATGCGACTCTGTTTTTGTCCAGGTATTGCAACCCTGAATCCTTAACTGCGAGAGCCGCACCGATCACGTCTTCTGCATAACCCAATCGCAAGGACACGTCATTTTTCGGGTCATTGTCAGAGCGCGCATGATTTCGGTAATCCACGTGCAGTGCGACATAGCCGTTACGACCCAACCAATCTTGTTCGCGCCGGAAACCTTGGCCACTCC
>DEZY01000182.1:0-281 GCA_002365735.1 Actinobacteria bacterium UBA3120 | reverse complement strand
AACCTTGGCCACTCCAATAAGTATCGGGATTGATATAGCCGTGGGCGAGGACGACCACTGGGAACGGACCTTTCCCACGGGGCTTAACTATGATCCCCGAGATGGTGAGCCCACCGGATTCATAGGAAACTCGATGTTTTGTGTATTTCGAACTCGAGCTAAATGCTTTACCGACCTTGAGGTCGCTACCGGAATATTCGCGCTCCAGGGCCGTCGAAATAGAGGACCCGATCGGCCTCACCTGGGCGGCAGTAACTGGCGCAATTCCTAGTAGCGCCAAT
>DEZY01000029.1:15514-20210 GCA_002365735.1 Actinobacteria bacterium UBA3120 | reverse complement strand
TGCTGCCAACCGCGCAGCGGCATAGTCACACATCATCACACAGCTAGACCATTGCAACAGACTGATTCAAGGGGTCGAGTTAAAAAACTCGGCCCTTTGTTTTTGTGGACATCACGATAGTGTCTTTAAAAGGTCACCTATGAGCTGTTGTTAACTAAACGGTGGTCGTGAATCTAACTTGACACTTGACTTACCCGCGTAATGCCACAGTCGCGCGGTAACGTCTTTGTCCTCGGGGGTAATCAAATTACCCATCACGCGCAACGCAATTGTCATGAGGAAATGTGAACGCATTCCGATCGGGCCAAATATTGGTAATAACTTAGGCACTGTGATCAAACCTGCGAGCCTGCGCGCAATTGAAAAAGCGGTTCCATAATGCGCAACCAGGATCTGTGGCCACACGGTTGTAAAATCCATCCGGGAATTCGCGGGAGTATCAGCGAATAACTGCGCCGCGAGGTGGCCGGTTTCTAGGCCGTAGTCGATTCCCTCGCCATTAAGTGGGTTCACGCACCCGGCAGAGTCCCCAATAAGAACCCAGTTGGAGCCGGCAACATTGCTCACAGCGCCACCCATGGGCAACAAGGCCGACCAAGGTGCGCGGACGTCACCCTGAAACTGCCAATCCTCACGTTGTTGTTCAGCGTAAAAAGTGAGCAGACTCCGCAGATTTACCTCAGCTGGACGTTTCACCGTGGCAAGGGTTCCCACACCGACATTAACTTCGCCGTCGCCCAGTGGGAAAACCCAACCGTAACCCGAGAGCAATTCATTTTTTTCACCGCGAAGTTCAAGGTGGCTTGAAATCCACTCGTCGTCAGAGCGGTGTGACTTGATGTAGCCGCGAGCTGCGACACCAAATGCGGTGGACCGGTGCCACTCGCGGCCAAGGGTGCGGCCCAATTGTGATTTCGCGCCGTCAGCAACAATTAAGCGCAAGCAATGGATCGTGACATTCTCGGACTTGGACCCCGTACCGCTGACCGTTGTGAATACGACACCGGCGACTTTGTCCCCGTCCATGACCGCATCAACTGCGCGCATTCCTTCCATCACGTCAACGCCAGCATCGATTGCCACTTGGCGGATCGCTGCATCAAGTTCAAGGCGTGGAGCCGCACCTCCGTAATTCGGAAGATTGCCACCGGGCCACGGAAGGTACAACTCTTGGCCGAAACCAGCAGCACGCAATCCCTTATTTCTGGCGCGACCTTCAAGCCAGGTAGATAGACCCAGTTGGTCCAGTTCGGCCATTGCCCGCGGGGTAAGTCCGTCACCGCAGGGCTTGTCCCTAGGGAAAGTCTCGGCGTCGACGAGCAACACACTCAATCCGGCTCGGGCGCACCAAGCCGCGGCGGCGGAACCCGCGGGGCCGGCGCCGACCACTAAAACATCGGTGATTTGAGAGGTCATGAGAACCTAATTGTCCCGCGCCCAACGCGAGTGCGCAAATTACGCCTGCTGGGGAGTTGGGATCTGGGTTTTGCGGCCCACATAATATGCGATCAATGGAAAGAGTAAAACGGAGAACGCTCCCGCGCCGACCAAAGTCGCGGCATCAGCCGTGGTCATCACACCCGCGTCTACCTGAATCGAGGTCGCGGCAACAATTATGGGAAGCGCCGTTGCAACATAAAGTGTGAAACGAATTCGGTCGCGAACAACGGGTATCGCATATCGATAAATGAAAAACTGTGGGAGCCCTCGGGCAACAAGAAGCAGTGCGGTAACAATCAGCATCGGCGCTGGATCTTCTACGATTGAACGGATATCAATCTGCACACCGGAGACAACGAAGAAAATTGGAATCAGGAATCCGAAACCGACCGCTTCCACTTTTGTGTGCATGCTGTTATTTGCACCCCGTGGAGTATTTAGGCGGAAAATCACTCCCGCGATAAAGGCCCCGAGCACTACATCAAGGCCGAGTGAAGCGGCGACTGCTAGAAGGCCGACGAGGAACAAGATGGTAATTCGCATGGGGGTTTGTGCAGATGAATAGTGCCCGGAAACTACCAATTTGTTCATTTTCTCCGAACTCAACCAACTAGGAATCTTTGCGGCTATAAATGCAATCGCAGCCATTGCCATCAGTGACAGACTTGACTCAAATGAACTCATGGTTCCTAGGAATAGGGAGATCGCCACGATCGGACCAAATTCACCGATTGCCCCTGCGCCCATAAAGTACTTGCCAAATGGGGTTTGTAGTTCACCACTGTCACGAAGCACTGGTAGCAGCGTTCCCAGCGCAGTGCTTGTAAGAACAATGGAAAACCCAAGGAAGTTTTCGACATAGCCCATCAGGTCAAGAATCCATGTTGACACGCCCGCAACAAGTAGCGTGGAGCCCCAACCGATTGCCGCGAGTTTTCCGTAGCGGCCCTTGATTGCTTCGGGTTCAAGCTCTAGGCCAGCGAAGAAGAAGAGGAAACCTAATCCAAGTTCGCTAAGGAGTGAAATGCTGGCATCTATTTGTACCAAGTCCAGTAACTCTGGACCGACCAATATTCCTAAACCAATCATGATCACGACTTCAGCAACCTTGAGTCGAAGAAATCCCACCACCAGCGGTGAGAGCACTGCGATTGACATTATTACGAAAAGGCTGGTGAGTTCGGTTTGTAAACCTGCGCTTTCGGCGCCGACATAAATCACGGTTAAAGGCTAGTGCGTAAGCATTTTGGTGGGTAGGGGCTCATCGTTTAGAGGATCGGGTGCGCAGCAGCCCTTGGGCCATAGCTGCTCCTAGGACTACTAGCAATCCACCAACAGGCTGATTCCATGTGATGTCCTCATTCAAAAGAAGTGCACCAACAATCACTGCCACTAAAGGGGTGATGTAGGTCACCGTGCTGGCAGTAGTGGCATCGGCTTCGGTGACAACTCTAAAGTTCAGCAAGTATGCCACTCCACTCCCAAAGATTCCCAAAACTGAAACGGCGAGTAATGGCCCCACGGTTACAGGTGCCTGATTAATTCCCGTGAAGGCAACAATCGGGCCAGTGATCACCAAGCCCCACAGCAGCAGGCCAGTCGCAAGTGCCAAGGGTTCAAGTGGCTCGCGAACATTGGGCCCGGTTAAGTACCGCCGAGCGAACGGGAATGCGACGCCGTAACACGCGATCGCCAGGATGAGTGCACCCACACCGAGTAGGTCAATACTTGCGCCATTGTCCGCGCCTCCCGTATTCCAAATTCCCACCACGACCAGGATCCCGACGAACCCCACAGCGAGGCCGAGCATTCGCTCTCGGGTCGGCTTCTCTTCGGGGAAGACCAGCACAATTGCGACCAGGGCCATCAACGGGGTCGCCCCATTAATAATTCCAGCAAGCGCGGACGAGACTCTGGTCTCGCCGAATCCAAACAGCATCCACGGGATTGAAACCCAGAGCACACTCGCGACAAAAAGGTACTTCCACGACCACCGAGGTGGTAGCGGGGTTTTGGTGACCAGGCTAAGAATGATCAGAGTCACGGCACCAAATGCGATCCGGGAAAATGCCACGCCCACGGGTGTGAATACTTCAAGTCCCACCATGATGAAGTAGAACGAGAATCCCCACACCAACGCCAGAACCAAATACGACGGCAGCCACGCGCGGGCGGACTTAGTCTGGATCGACACTAAATACGCTCCCGGTCCATTAATTGCTGGTAAAAATCACGCCTTTGCGTAAAATGAAAACACTGTACGGTGCCGCTTCAAGTGTGTGCACTACTGCAAATACAGACTTGGCCCGTTCATAGAACTCTAGTCGTGGGATGACCCCAAATGTGAGCTCAGGTTGCCCGGCGCCTCGCACCTGTTCCAACAGCTTCTCTTGTACCGACGTTGTCTTTTCTGGGTCTTGATCGACTTCCATTCGTTCCAGCGGGTGTTCAACGAATGAGTCCAATGGGAAGACGCTAAGGATTGCGCTCGTGACTTCCAACAGAGACGTGGACGGGACCTCGATGACCGGTTTACCACTGGTGTAAGAGGGGTAATTGCGGTCTGCGATCAATAGCTGGTCGCCGTGACCCATCTGATCGAGAACTTTAAGTAGGTCTCCGCGTAGGAGGGGATTGATTCCTTTCAGCATGTGCCACAGTCTTTCACAGTGATGTGGTCCGCAGGGCGCTTGCGCTGAACATATCCCATGGGGCATAGTACAGATGGGTGGTTTCGTTGTGGGTCATCGATAATTATTAATGAAATAGGGAGACATAATTATGTGTAGTCCAGAGCCATGCGGTTCCTGCGGAAAAATTACTTGGTCTGGCTGTGGTGACCACATTGCCGAGGTCATGGCGAATATTCCCTCGGCCCAACAGTGCACATGCAGCTAATCAACCCGTAATGCCGCAACTTGGGTCATAATTGACCCCATGATGGGAGACCCAGGGCCCTGCCCGGCATGTGAAACCACAGACTTAGAGCGCCGTGGGGGTAAGGATTTTTGCCGAAGGTGTTTCTATATCCAGCCCTGTTGTGACGGAGGTTCATGTCAATGATCAGCATGTACAGTGCCAATTGGTGTGGGGATTGCGTGCGCACGAGGGCGCAACTTGACCAACTCGGTCTTGAGTACGAATATCTCGATGTTGACGCCAACTCTGAGCACAAGGCTCACGCAATAAGCATCAGTGGTCGACCCAATATTCCCGTCGTTGTGTTCCCTGATGGCACCCATCTGGTTGAGCCAAC
>DEZY01000029.1:8626-15381 GCA_002365735.1 Actinobacteria bacterium UBA3120 | reverse complement strand
GGCTGCGTCACAGGCTTATGAACACCCCAGGAACGTCCGCGAAATTAAGAATCATTATTGCCGGTGTCGCAGCAGGGGTGCTATTACTCACCGGATGCTCCTCGGGCTCGGACGACAGCAGCGCAACAGCAGCCGCGGCTGAAGTTGTGGAAAGCACCCCCCTGGTTGAGCCAACAGATGCGGCCGAGAGTGAAACGGAAGCACCTATTGAGCCTGCCGTTGTCGCGAATCCACTGCCAGTTTTTTCCAGTACAACCCTGGACGGTCAAGCGGTGACGCAAGCCGACTTCGAAGGAAAGCCCACAATCATGTGGTTCTGGGCACCGTGGTGTTCAGTGTGCCGCGGGGAAGCGCCCACATTGGCCAAAGTCGCAGATCAACTTGATGGCAATGTTGATGTCGTTGGCGTGGCCGCGCTCGGTAGTGTGGATGAAATGAAGACCTTTGTCAGTGACACGGGAATTGAAAATTTCTCACAGCTTGCAGATCCTGATGCCCAAGTGTGGGGTGTTTTTGGGGTTGCCTCTCAACCCGCCTTCGCATTCATTAGTGCAGATGGGTCAATTGAAGTTGTACAGGGTTCAATTGATGAAGATGCAATCCTTGAACGTGCAGCGACCCTGAGTTAGAGCTGCAGGTTTTCCCAATGGACACCGCAACTCTTTCACTGGCAATTGTGGCGGGTGTGCTCGCAACATTTAATCCATGTGGGTTTGCATTACTACCGGCGTACATGGGAATGATCGCTGCAGCTAATGAAGGACGTTCACAGGCGCAGGCATTAATTAGTGGTCTGCGTTTTGCTTCGGGTATGACCGTTGGGTTCATTTTGCTTTTTGGCACGTTCGGTTTGGTATTTGCACCATTTGCATCTGCAATATCGCGGTACCTACCAATCGTCACGATCGTGGTGGGGCTACTGATCGTGGCCCTCGGATTTTGGCTACTTCTTGGCCGCAAAGTTGGTGGCGGTGGTTCGCTGATTAAGGGATGGTCACCGGGTGGGGGCTGGTTCTCCCAAGTGGGGTACGGGCTCACTTTTGCGATCGTGTCCTTGTCGTGCACCCTGGGTCCATTCCTTGCCGTGACCGGTGCATCAATTCGATCAAGTGATTTCTTTGGGATCGTGTTTACTTTTATCGCATTCGCCCTCGGCATGGGTGCTGCCGTCACAGTGATCGCAGTCGCGACCGCGTTGATCGGATCTCAGGTAAGTGTGTGGATGCGCTCCAAGTCTGAAGTTATTTCGCGAGTTACCGGGTTCTTAGTCATTCTTGCCGGGCTGTACGTCGCTTGGTTTGGTTGGTTTGAATGGCGGGTTAACTCTGGTGAGCAAATTGGTGACCCGATTATTGATGCCGTGACGGATGCCCAAGCCTGGGTCGTGAATACGTTGAGTTCGAACTCCGGGTTGGTGATCACCTTGGCGTTGTCGATTGTGGCTGCAGGTGTAGCGGGGATCACGATCACCTCGAAACGATCCAGTGCTCGAAAAGAGTGACACTGAAATAGAAATGGCCGACTGCATCCGTAGGCATCGTGGCGCAGTGGGATTAGTCCGGCATTGCGTCGAGTCGCTCACGGCTCGCATTGATACTGAGATCAATAAACGTGTGAAGGGCAGGAATTCGCGGTCCAGACTTGCGTAATGCCAACACGATAGTGCGTTTTGGTAGTGCAGGGTCAGTTGCCATGATTCGGATATCTGGATCGGTTTCATCAACAGTGAGTTTGGGCATAATCGAGTAACCGGCGCCGGTGCGAACCATTGCTTGGACCGCGCCGTTGTCGTTGGTGCGAAAAACGTAGCGAGGTTTTATTCCGGCGGCGAGTAGTGAGGTTTCAACGCGCACGTGATCGGACTCTTCCTGCTGGGCAATAAACGGCTGCTCGTGGAGTTCACGGATCGGTACGGCGCTGCGTGGAACTTCAGGGTCCGGGCCCATGAGGAGTTCGTCGTGTCGTGGTGCAAGTAGAACCATGGGATCTTGACCGAGTTCAATAATTTGGAGTCGCGGGTCATTAACCGGACCGACAAGAAATGACACATCCAACTTGCCAGAAACAAGAAGCTCGATCAGGTCCGCATTTGACGTCGATTCGATTAGCTCGACTTCAACCCCCGGTGAGCTCAGTAGTAGCTGTCCAACAACGGTGGGGAGTAATTCCACCGAGACGCTTTGAAAAGTGCCACAGACAACTCGGCCTTTTGTTCCTGCGGCAAGGTCATCAAGTTCCTGGCCAGCTTGTTCTAGCCGGGCAAGAATCAATTCAGTGTGTTCGAGCAGGATTCGCCCCGCTTCGGTTAAGGAGGCAGGTTTGGGGCCCCTGGGTCGGTTGAAAAGCTGGTGGCCCACCGCCTTTTCCAATGCGGCCGCTTGCTGGCTTACGGCGGACTGGGAAAACCGTAGAACGTCGGCTGCTCCCCCGAAGCTCCCTTCCTCAGCAATTGCTCGCAGGGTCAGTAACTGCTGAATATCGAGATCTTCGAGGTAGGCCATTCCCCTATTTTATCATAAGTAATTCTTATGTTAATCATTGTTTTTCAACGTTTGTTTTAATGATTAAGCCGGATTACCTTTAGGACATGACAACTTCCACGATTGACATTATGAACTCCCTCGGAGACGACCTGGCCAAGTTCCAGATCAACGACACCCAGATCAACAATTTCGTTGAACTGGTTAAAGGAGCGCCGGTTTCCTCGGTTGCCCTCGAGGTTCTGGCCGACAATACCGCCGTCGAGGTCGTTCGGGTTCGTGCATTTGCCCGCGTGAGCGCCGATCTCCGTAAGGCCATTTAGACTCTTCCCACTATGGGAATCAACCGCAAGAAGACGGCGGCCCTCGGGGCGCTTGTGGCGTTAACCGCTGCGGTACTCGCCGCACCCGCAGGCGCAAGCGTGCGAACCTCCCCATGGGACTCGATTCAGTCGTGGGAAACCGGAACCGTCACACGGGTTGTTGACGGTGACACCATGATCGTGACCGACGACGTGACCGACGTGAAAAGTCGGATTCGACTTATTGGGATTAATACTCCCGAGACTTATAGCGCAACCGACCAAGTTGCCCATTGCGGTGGCTGGCAAGCCACAGCCGCCCTTGAGGAACTAGCTCCAGTTGGCACCAAAGTTCGGTTGGCATCACTTGATCCAGCGAGTACCGGAAAATCTAAGCGGCCCCAACGCACCGTGTTGGCGTGGAATCCAATCTCACAGCAATACGACCAAGACTTGGCGTGGGCAATGGCTGAGCGTGGCTGGGGTCACTGGTTTACCGTTGCCGACGAAGCCGCGATGAGTAGTCTGTACCGCGAAGTTATTAAGTCAGCGCAACAACGAAAAGTAGGGATCTGGAATCCAGACCTGTGCGGGGTCAACGAACAACCTGAAGCAAACATTCTGTTGCGGGTCAACCGTTCTGCCGAGTCGTTAAATGACGAATGGGTAACCGTTCGTAACCTGGGTGCGACTCCGATTGATCTTTCCGGCTGGCGGATCCGCGATACCGGCAACACGGCCATCTACCTTTTCCCAGGCGGATCAATTTTGAGTCCCGGGGATTACCGGATCATTCGTTCGGGTGTTGGTGCTCCCGGTGGTACCGATGGACGGACACTTTTTATTGGCAAGAAGACAAACTTGGTCTATAACGATCCAGGTACCGGACCGTATCTGGTGGGAGACGCTGCCTATCTGCTCGATCGGTACGGCAACTACCGCTTCACGCGTGAATACCCTTGCCTCAATGGGTGCGAACTTGACGCCCTTGAGGGCAGTGTTGTCATCTCTGAAATTTTCCTTGGAAAGAAAAAAGGAAAGACCCGCGCCGCAACTCAATTTGTGCGCCTACTCAATACCGGCGCCACAACCCAGTGTCTTGATGGCTACCGAATTGTTACAGGAAACACCACCTTTCGTTTTGATCCGGGAACCTGTTTGGCACCGGGCACCACCTGGACGCTTCGAAGTGGCGTTGGTGAAAACACTGCAATAAATCATTTTCTTGACCGGAAAATTTCCATGTTGTGGCTGAATGGGTCGCTGACATTGATTTCGGATCGGGAACAAGTCATGGGTGAGCGCTTCTGGTAATCGCCACTGATATTTACCAACCGGCCCGAACGTCGAAACTCTCTGATTTCATTTGATGAAAAAGTGAATTACTGGGACGCGTGTTGCGCTGGGGAACTTCCCATCGCCAACGGAGGTATCGGAGTTGGAAACCTCGCCCATCGCCCAGATATGGCGTACTCTGGAGGCATTGCCCCACGGAGATCTGTGTCGGGCCACAACAATTTAAGGAGTGATCACACATGGTCGGACGTAGAGGAATGGGTATTGTTGGAGTCGCCGCAACCGCCAAGGTGGTAAATAACCGGAGCCAGGCACAAGCAGAGCAGAAAGCCGCAGACCAGGCCGCCGCACAGCAACCAGCCCCACCTGCAGCTAGTGGAGACGACCTGATCGCCCAATTGGAGAAGTTGGGTGGCCTGAAAGCCTCAGGAGTTCTCACCGAAGAAGAGTTCACTGCCGCTAAAGCAAAATTGATCGCAGCTAGCTAAAGGAAACCGGGTCAACCCGTCGGTGGCGCGCGAGGGAAAGGTTAAACCGATTTCTTTGGCTTTTTAGGCAAAGTCACTAGGCGTCAAGGTTCCCGCGGGTGGAAAACTTGTTGTGGATTATTCCGATGTTTCCGGGTCTGCCCTGCCGCGAGCTTGGGTGCAATCCGCCTCAGGCCAGCGGGTGATTGTCGTACTGGAGGCAATAACGGAACGACTCATCGACACCTACCGCGACCAGGTCTTTGCGCCCGTCGGACCGAACTAGATCAACAGAGATTGAGTTCGCTGACTCTCGGCAAAAATCCAACACCAACCGTGGTCAGTTAGGTATAGCCTTCGCCCAACTACTTGGAAGAAGGCAAAGTGGCATCTGAAATCTCACGTCGAGGGTTTATCGCTGGAACTGCTGCAGGAGCTGTGGCTGCCGGTGTCACTGCATCAGCTGGCTCTGCAATGGCTGCGCAATCTGCACCAACGCGCAAGGGAACGGCACGCCCGGGTGCGCCCAATGTCATTCTCATTTTGGTAGATGAGATGCGATTCCCCATGACCTTTCCGGGTGGAATCAAAACACCCGAAGCATTCTTGTCCGCGCATATGCCTAATCTCGCAAAACTCTGGAAGCGTGGGGTTAAGTTCAACAACCACTACACGTCCGGAACTGCGTGCTCACCTGCTCGAGCCTGTCTGGTGACCGGTCTGTACCCGCACCAAAACTGGTGCTTGCAAACACGAAAGGGACAGCAGCCTGGAGCTAACGGTCCAAATGCTCCGGCACTTCAACGCGAGTTCCCCACCTACGGAAAACTCATGCGCTCTGCGGGTTACCGAACCCCGTATGTCGGTAAATGGCACCTTTCCAATTCACCTAACTCTGATACTGACCAAGGGGCAAATAGTTATCTCAATGCTTATGGTTTCGAAGGCTTAACGATGCCCGACCCAATTGGCACCAACGGTCAGGGAACAGACGACGACGGCAATATTGCCTATCAGGCAACCCAGTGGCTCTCGGCCCAGAAGAAGAAAGCATCACCATTTTGTTTGACCGTTAGTTTTGTAAATCCACATGACAAAGAGTTTTTCTGGTCCGGCACCGAAGCAGACACATACAACAACCTATTTATCGCATCCGGTGACACCGCAGCCGTCAACTACAGTGAAGTGCCGCCGCTTGATATGCCAAAAAATTATGGGTACCCGGCTTTACCTGACAACTGGGAGTCAACCAAAACACTTGAAAGCGACAAGCCCGGATGGCAGGTTGCCGCGCGTGCTTTCACTGACTTAATGTGGGGTGGGGTCACCGACGACCCGACCCAACTCACCGAGTTCACCATGGAGGACTACCCAAACCTTCCCGGTTCAACAATTGCAAAAGCACCATTCCCGTATTGGTCCCGATCCTTAGACAGCTACACGCAAGTCATGAACTTTGTTGACCAACATATTGGCGCAGTTGTCCGCGCAATTCCGAAAGAGATTCGTGACAACACCGTAATAATCATGACCGCCGATCACGGTGACTATGCGAGTGCTCATGGATTCGCATCAAATAAGGCCGGTTCAATGTATGAGGAAGCGGTCAACGTTCCGTTAATCGTTGTGGACCCGCGGGAACGAATCACCGGTGACCTGGACACCATTCGCGAACAACTCACATCCAGTGTCGACATGATGCCTATGTTGGCAACACTCGCGCATGGCAACAAGGAATGGATGAAAGGCGCGTACGCCGACACGTACTCCGAGCGCTTAGACCTGCTTGAGATTGTTAAGTCAGACCGAGCACGAGGACGCGACCACATTGTGATGGCATCGGATGAATGGATCCCCAAGTTTTACGACTACAACAACTCCCCGCGGCACATCCTGGGTTTGCGCACACCCGAAATGAAAATTGCCGCGTACTCCTACTGGGACACTGCTGGTTTCATGGACCGCCAGAATGTCGAACTTGAGTCGTATAACTATGACACTAAACGCGGGCGCCTTGAACTTGATAACCAAAGGGCCGACTCCGGCAAAGCCCAGAAACTGGCCAAGGAACTCCTGAATAGATTCAATCGAACCCAGATGCAAGCGCCTTTACCCAAGAAATATCGTGCGGCGCAGGCACGTGGTAAAGCCGAATATCTCGCCTACATTGCCCTACTGGACAGTCTGAATCCAGACGGATCAAGTGATAT
>DEZY01000029.1:7974-8474 GCA_002365735.1 Actinobacteria bacterium UBA3120 | reverse complement strand
TCTAGTCCCAATTGGGTGGGGAACTACCTGCACTTGGGATAACACGCAACCGATGACGTGACCAATTCCCGCGCACATTTTAATTCGGGCCTAAGTGAACTAAATGGGTTGAATGGGTTGAATGAGCACTGCATGTTTTAGCGCGACGGGCTACATCACAGTCTGGTTAAATCTTCGACTGCACTTCGCAAGCGCCCTTGGCCAGGAATATGGCTGTCTATACTTGAATCATGTCGCGTAGAAGCTTTGCCTCGTTAACTTCCGTTCTCAGCGCCTTGGCCATTGTTGCCAGTGTGAGCGTCGCCGCACCCGCAAGTGCCACCGAGCAAGTTTTGCTTGTTCAAAGCGCACCGAAGTCCACTGTAAAACTGCTCGAAAACAACACGGTGTCGATTTTTATGCGCTCACAAGCACAACCATTCGCGGCCGTCGCTGAGCGACCTCGGCGTTTGGTGTTCGAAGTCCCCAAACGTGATGCCGTTGCCTTATGGGACAAGAGT
>DEZY01000029.1:7087-7822 GCA_002365735.1 Actinobacteria bacterium UBA3120 | reverse complement strand
GTTGCCTTATGGGACAAGAGTTTTGGTGAGATTGCGCCAAATGCGGTCCTCACTGGAACAACAAGGGCTGGAAAAGCTCAGAAATACGTCTTCACATTGAATTCGGCTCGCTCCACTGCCAAAGGCGTTCGCTATACCGCTGAACTGCTATCGGGGAATCTGAAATCAAGTGAACTTGTTCGACTTTCAAATACAGACATGTTAATCGACGGTATAGCTCTGACGCAGGGGAATTTTCCGAGCACCGTGGCCGTTGCGAGTGCCCCAGATTTAACCATTACGGCTGGACAGAGTTTTGATTTCACAGCAGGCGAGGTAAGCGTGTTCAACTCGATCACAGTCAAAATTGGCGCTAGCTTCACAATTCCGGTGGCGAGCACCTTTCAACTCTCTGCGCAAAGCATCGACGGAGTCACGTCGCCTTCATGCTCAAGCGTTCCTGGTCTCAGTGGGGTGAGTGGGATCGGCACAGTCTCTGGGGGATGCATGTTCAGTTGGTCTTCTGTCGGCAGTCCAATCATCATTACTAATACTTCACAGGCGCCAATCGTGATGACAACGGTGACAGCAAGTTAAAAATCGTTTCAACTGCTACTGCGTTAACACCATAATTACTTATTTAGAATTACTTATTGAACGTTTTATCCCACCAATTCTGACTTACCAGTCGATATTGCACAACGCCAAGTGGACAACGGCTGGGGAGTATATGAAATCTTCAACGACTCCGGGCAA
>DEZY01000029.1:0-6899 GCA_002365735.1 Actinobacteria bacterium UBA3120 | reverse complement strand
ACACGGACCTGAACCGTGCGCGTCTGCCTATTCCGCCACTCGCGCGTGATGCTGGGAAAGGTTACCGCCACGCGTACCGATCACGTCACGGCGGATCCGACCTTTACAGGTAACATCGTCATGTGGGAATTTTGGAACGATTCGAGGATTCACTGGACCGGATGGTCAGTGGCGCGTTCGCTCGGGCTTTCAAGGCAGAAGTTCAGCCGGTTGAGGTCGCATCCGCTGTGCAACGGGAGATGGATGACCGGGCCGCTGTGATCGACCGGGAGCGGACCGTAGTTCCTAATATTTTTCATATTGAACTTTCTTCACACGATTACCGGCGTCTGGCCGTATTCAAAGACGCATTGTGCACTGAGCTAGGCACGCTAGTGACCGACTACTCCGGTGAGCAGCGCTACACCCTGCTCGGGGCGCCGGTTGTCAGTTTGGGTGAAGACGAAGAGCTGGAGACCGGGATCTTCCGGGTTCGCTCGGAGGCACGCGCTGAGGTCACCACTCAGGGCGGCGGGTCCGCCGTTGTTGTTGGGCAACCCCGACTTGAAGCCAGCGGTGGCACCTACCCGCTCGTTCGGGCAATTACCCGCCTTGGTCGGGGGACCGACGTTGACATTCGGGTTGAGGATCCCGGCGCATCACGTAATCATTGCGAGATTGTTTTAGGTTCACCTATCTACCTGCGTGATTTGGATTCAACCAATGGAACATTTCATAATGGTGAGCAGATCACTGAAGTCGCACTTGTTGAAGGTTCGGTTGTTCAAATCGGGACGACCTCGCTGGTCTTTCGGAGCGGTTGATTTATGTCCGAGCTCGCACTCACCCTGGTCCGACTCGCATTCCTGGGGCTACTTTGGGTGTTTGTTCTTTTAGCCGTGTGGGTATTGCGTCGTGATATTCGCCAACCGGAAGATTCAACCGGATCGGGGCGGGTCAAGAAAAAATCAAAAGGTCGCCAGCCGAAGCCGCCGAAGCCGCCGAAGATTTCTCGTAAGCAAAAAGTTCGCGGTAATCGGCTTGTTGTAATTGACGGTCCACTAGTCGGAACCATTGTTGAACTGGCAGGTGCGCAAATAACTTTGGGTCGTGCCCCAGATTCCACAATTATTATTGACGATGATTACGCGTCGAGCCGGCATGCTCGTATTTATGAATCCGAGGGTTCATGGGTCGTTGAAGATTTGGGTTCAACGAATGGAACCTGGATTGATCGCTCCCGCATTACCACGCCAACCGTTCTACCAGTTGGTGCACCACTTCGTATTGGCCGCAGCACACTACAGATTCAGAATTAGTCGCAATGCCTAAATTGAGTTTGCGGTACGCAGCTAAGTCGGACGTGGGCTTAGTGCGTCAAGGTAATGAGGACTCCGGCTATGTTGGCCCGCGGTTGTTATTGGTCGCTGACGGTATGGGTGGTCATGCTGCGGGTGAACTTGCATCGGCATTAGCGGTGGCAACGGTTGCAGATCTTGATGTTCACCCTCCTACCGATGCTGACATTTTAACCTACCTTTCGGACTCAATCGATAAAGTTGGTGAAGCAATTGAAGAGTTGATCTCCGAAGACCCTGAACTCACTGGGATGGGAACGACTGTCACCGGCTTGTATTGGCTGGGTGGCCGGATAGCGATCGTTCACGTGGGTGATTCTCGTGCCTACCTTCTGCGTGACGGTGATTTACAGCAACTCACCCACGACCACACGTACGTACAGACACTCGTTGACTCTGGTCGAATCACCGAAGCCGAAGCGGCCGTGCATCCACGTCGCTCACTCCTGATGCGGGCATTAGATGGAATGAATCCAGTTGAACCAGATCTTTCGGTTCGTGAAGCCCGCAAGGGTGACCGGTTTCTGTTGTGCTCGGACGGATTGTCCGGTGTCTTAAGTGACATTGAGATCGCGTACTCACTGAGCTCAGGTGAGCCCACCGGTGTTGTTACTCGCCTCGTTGACCTAGCACTCGAACGTGGTGCGCCCGACAACGTAACCGTAGTAGTCGCGGACGTTATTGAACGTGAATCAGAGGAAGAAATACCACTCACGCTTCCTGTGGTCGTGGGTGCTGCAGGTGAGCCGCGGGTGCGATTGCAGTTGCCGAACACTCGTTTTCCCGACGATGCACAACCTGATCCTGATAAGCCCGATGCTCCTGCGCCATTTGATTTCGGCACCGAGACCGCGCCACAAGCATTGATTGATGCTGAACTCATTGTCCCTGCCGCTGAACAAGCGCTTTACGACCGGGAACGCGAACAGGAAGCAAAAACACGCCGGCGATCGGGGCGTAAAAAAATTATTGGTTACACCGTTGGGGTGCTTACGGTCGCGGCTATTACTTTCGGAACCTTATTTGGCACTCAACAGTGGTTGGCGGCTCAGTGGTACGTATCGGTCAACGGTAGCGCGGGAACCGGCACGGTAGCGATCTACAACGGTGTCCAAGGGAGTCTGGCGGGTTTCTCTCTCTCCGATATTGATTCAGACTCTGGGCTCGTTGTCGGTTCATTGCCCCTGTTTGATCAGGAATTGGTGAGTAAAGGGATTCCGGCGGCAAGTTACCAGGATGCACAGCGCATTGTTACCGAGCTTGAAGCTCGTGCCCAGGAATGTTTAGCCTTGATTCCCCCACAAGGTTGTCCGGGAAGCTTACAGTGAAGAGTAGACGCAACACGGAATTGGTTCTTCTGGTGTTTGCGTGGGCGCTTGGAATTTTGGGAACATTGCAGGTGGGATGGGCAACGGGCGAAGGTACACCGCCTCGGTTGTGGATCACGATCAGTGCCGTTGCGCTCATTGCTTTGGTGATGCACGTGGTAGTTCGAGTTCGAGCAAAATACGCAGATCCAATTATGCTTCCCGTGGGAACGTTGCTGACAATTTTGGGTTTGATCATGATTTACCGACTTGATGTTGCGGATGCACGTCGAGCTGAACTCAATAACGCTCCCCTCCCCACACCTGACGTGTATTCGCAACTCACCTGGTTCGCTATTGCGGGAATTTTGTTCTGTGGGGTGTTTATTCTTTTGCGCGATCACCGGCGCTTGCAGCGCTATACGTTTACTTTCGGACTCATCGGCCTGGTGTTGATGGTGTTACCACTGGCACCCGTAATTGGCACAACGGTAAATGGCGCAACACTATGGATCAGGGTGGGAGACTTTTCATTCCAACCTGCGGAAATGGCGAAGATTTTGCTCACGATATTTTTCGCCGGCTACTTGGTCAAGACTCGTGACTCGCTCGCATTGGTGCGCACCAAGGTTTTAGGAATCGGACTACCGCGGCCGAAGGACTTGGGTCCAATTGTGATCGCTTGGTTTATTTCCTTAGGCGTATTGATTTTCCAACGCGACTTGGGAACTTCAGTGCTCTTCTTTGGCTTGTTTGTGTCAATGTTGTATATCGCGACTCAGCGTAGGTCTTGGCTAATTATTGGCTTTTTCTTGTTTCTGGGTGGCGCGTATTTCGCATATGCAAATTTTGGCCACGTACAGGCTCGAGTCACGGTCTGGCTTGACCCTTGGTCATACGCTGACACAACCGGGTACCAAATTGTGCAATCAATTTATGGGTTGGCAAATGGTGGGATTCTTGGTGCCGGATTGGGTCAAGGGTTCCCGAATCTGGTCCCATTTGCGAGCACCGACTTCATTGTCGCGGCCTTGGGTGAAGAATTGGGAGTAACTGGCATCTTTGTAATTTTGCTACTTTACGCAATTTTGATTGAACGTGGCCTGCGAACGGCTATCACGTGCCGCGACGGTTTCGGCCAATTACTTGCCGCTGGGTTGTCTATTACTTTTGCATTACAAGTATTTGTGATTATCGGTGGCGTCACCGGTTTGATCCCCTTGACCGGTTTGACCACACCATTTTTGTCTTATGGTGGGTCGAGTCTGGTTGCCAACTGGGTGATCTTGGCACTATTGCTGCGGATCTCGGATCGTTCTCGGCGGCCTGATCTGTCGAAAGTCTCACCAGATGATGCGATGACGCAAGTTGTGCCGCGGGTGAACCAATAATGACTAGACAGATCCGTAGGCTTTCATTTGTTTTTGGGTTACTTCTGATCGCACTGCTCGCCAATGTGACCTTGATTCAGGTGATTAACGCTGGTGATTACCGTTCGCGTCCGGGGAATCAACGGGTATTGCTGGCTGAGTACGACCGAGAGCGTGGACCGATCCTGGTTGCCTCAGACCCGGTTGCCCGCTCGGTGGAGACCGGCAACACGTTGACGTACCTGCGTAATTACAACAATGGCCCGTTGTTTGCGCCAGTAACCGGTTTTTATTCCCTGGTTTATGGAGCGACGGGGCTTGAGCGCACTGAGAATCGAATCTTGAATGGCAAGGCGGATATTTTCACGGTGGACCGGGTCCAGCAGTTAGTCTCGGGGCGGCAACCCGTCGGTGGAGCCGTGACCACCACAATTAATGCCGCTGCGCAGAAAGCAGCATTTAAGGGGCTCAAAGGTAAGCGTGGTGCGGTGGTCGCGATTGAACCGGCGACGGGAAGAATTTTGGCTTCGGTGCAAATGCCGTCGTTTGACCCTAATCGGCTTTCCAGTCATGACCCGTCAGATATTCGCGAGTACTACAACGAGCTCGAGGCGGACCCCGATAAGCCATTATTGAATCGCCCGATTGTGTCCCTTAACCCGCCAGGATCAACGTTTAAGGTAGTTGTTGCCTCGGCTGCTCTCGCGTCTGGTCGGTTCACGGCCGACTCTGTGTTGCCTGGCCCTAAGACGTATCAGTTGCCTAACTCGTCTAAAAAATTGCGAAACTGGACGGGCAAGGAATGCGGACCGGAAGGGAAAATAACTTTACGGCAAGCCCTTGCGATCTCGTGTAACACCGCGTTCGCGTGGTTGGGAAATGAATTGGGTGCGGCCGCGATCCGTGATCAAGCCGAAGCGTTTGGGTTCAATTCCGGTTTTGAGATTCCGCTGCGGGCAGCTACTTCACTGTTCCCACAGGATCCTGACGCCCCGCAAACTGCACTCTCGGCAATTGGTCAGTTTGAGGTGAGGGCAACCGCGTTACAAATGGCCATGGTGGCTGCATCAATAGGTAACAGTGGTCGAACCATGAACCCGTACTTGGTGCAGGAAATCCGTGGGCCGGATCTTTCTATTCTGCAAACAACCGAGCCAAGTCAATTTGAAGATGCCCTTAAGCCCAGCAATTCCCTCTCGCTGACCGAAATGTTGGTGAACGTAGTGGAAAACGGTACGGGTAGTAACGCTAAAATAGATGGGGTTCGGGTTGCGGGTAAGACCGGGACAGCTCAAACCGGTAATGACTCACCCTCTGTTGCTTGGTTTATTTCATTTGCACCAGCTGCGGCTCCAAAAGTTGCGGTTGCGGTGGTGATTGAAGAAAGTGGCGCTGCCGAAGTTAGTGGAAATGGTTTGGCTGCCCCCATTGCAAAAGCGGTAATGAAAGCTGTCTTGGGGCGTTGAATGTAAGTGTCACGTTTCCCGGTGAGTGCGTGCCAATGATAAGTGACTTAGGTGTGACATGATCTGTCATAAGGAGGGCTTGTGAGCGAATCAGAACATGGTCGAATGCTGGGTGACCGGTATGAAATCGGTGCCGTAATCGGTCGAGGTGGCATGGCTGAAGTCCATGAAGGCCGGGATTTACGCTTGGGCCGCCGGGTTGCAATTAAGATTTTGCGCCCTGATTTAGCCAAAGACCCCACTTTTCAAGCTCGGTTCCGCAGGGAAGCACAGAGCGCCGCTGCCCTCAATCACCCAAATATTGTCGCGGTCTACGACACCGGCCAGGACACCCTTTCCCCGGAAGGCGACACCGGTGAACCGGTAGTTGTTGTTCCTTACATCGTTATGGAATATGTCGACGGTATGACCCTGCGGCAAATAGTGGCCAGTGGCCGCCGCCTTCTGCCGGAACGGGCCCTGGAAATAACTGCCGGGATTCTGGCGGCTCTGGACTATGCGCACCGGCACGGAATTGTGCACCGTGACATTAAGCCGGCAAACGTCATGCTCACTCGGACCGGTGATGTGAAAGTTATGGACTTCGGCATTGCTCGGGCGATCAATGACGTCGCATCAACTATGACCTCCGCTTCAGCTGTCATGGGCACGGCGCAATACCTGTCACCAGAACAGGCTCGGGGTGAAGTTGTTGATGCGCGGAGTGATCTGTATTCAACCGGCGTTGTGCTTTTTGAATTGCTTACCGGTAAGGCGCCGTTCACTGGCGACTCCGCTGTGGCAATCGCCTATCAACACGTGAGTGAAATGCCCGCGATTCCTTCCACAATTGATCCGGGGGTAACCCCCGAGGTGGACGTTGTTGTGATGCGCGCGTTGGCGAAGCGAGCCGATGACCGCTACCAAAGCGCGAGTGATTTTCGGGCCGATGTTGAACGAGCGGTTGCGGGTTCTCCGGTAACTGCTGCCGTGCCAACAATTGTTGCCGACCAGACCGCCATGATGACGCCCCTTGATGCTTCGGGGATCAACCGCGAAAATCAGACAAGTGTTTCCACTGGACGCAAAGGTCGAAGCAGTGCTGTTTTTTGGATACTTTCTTTGGTTGCCATTTCAGCGGCAATTGTTGGTGCGATTGTGATTGGACGATTCCTAGTAGGAAGTGACAGTGGAACCGTCGTCACAGTTCCCAGTCTTGATGGTCTCACCATTGAACAGGCATCAGAAACTTTGGCTGAATTTGAACTGCGGATTGGTGCACAAACTCCCGAGATTTCCGAACGTCCCCAGGGCACGATTATTGCGCAACAGCCCGCGCCCGGTGAAGCAATTGAACAAGGTCAGGCAGTGAACATCACTATCTCGACGGGTCGTGAGCAATCCACGGTGCCGCAACTTGTCGGGCTCACTTCACTTGAC
>DEZY01000095.1 GCA_002365735.1 Actinobacteria bacterium UBA3120 | reverse complement strand
GGGAACTTCCAATTCACCAATATGGACTTCTATGGGAATCCGCTTCGGAAGTCACTCATGTATGTCTCATTGGCCTACGCGACTAATGTCAATGTCAACATGCTGCCGATTCGGTTCTGCGCGGGACCTGACAACAGTGCCAACTGCGATCCCTTCCCCCCACCGCTACCAAGCTCTTCAACTGATCGCCCGGTGACGTTCTGGCCCAGCGGGGACCCATTGGGCGGCGGCTACTACGTCTGCGGAACATACGAGGACGGCGAGTGCTGGACACTTGATGAAACGCAGCAATACCCACAGACAGGGGTAAACAACGTTGACTTCACCGATGGGTTCCCTGGACAGTTGGGCTTCCCCTACGGGCCGTAAAGCGTTCAGCTTATGGGCGCGAATCAGTGCGCAAATGCGCTGATGTCCTTTGCGTGGGGAATAGGCGCATCAAGGGAGTCGAGAAAGTCGACCTCCGTCTTGATGTCGTCTATCAGGGCACGCGCGAGGCTGCGATTGCTTCAGAAGTAAAACTGGCTCAGAAATGCCAGGAATACGGCGCTGGTCTTGCTGACGTACGCAACAA
This sequence comes from Actinobacteria bacterium UBA3120, assembly GCA_002365735.1. Lineage (GTDB taxonomy): Bacteria > Actinomycetota > Actinomycetes > S36-B12 > S36-B12 > UBA4592. The sequence goes on along the minus strand of DEZY01000095.1, from coordinate 12,562 downwards.
CAGAATGCAGCGAGTACTCCCAAGCCACGCATTAATTCTTGGTGACCTTTCGCATGACCTCAATCTCCGTGGTCAGGCTGTACTCAATGCGGAACGCGCATTGGACACCGTGTGCCAAGAGGCGCTGCTTATTGAGGCAGTTCGTTTACAGGTTGCGGAAAGATTGAATGAACTTTCAAACATAATCAATAATGCCGATAGCATGATACACAATTCTATTGCTGAAATTTCAAAAATAGAATCTGGCCTCCAAGCCAGTCGCAAGGTACGCGACGAACTACGTTTCGCGAGAGGCGGGAGAAACTCGCTGGTAGCCGGACATCAAGGTAGTACGCCACCGGCAACGGAAGTTGCAGATAAGGCGAAGTCGTTTGCACAACTGCTTGCTTCAACAGAGTCGGTGAACGTATGAACCCAACAAACGTTTTCGAAGTACAGCCGAATCACTGTTGGGATGGGCTACCACAGTTAACTAAATGGCGAGATATATCTGAAGCTCTAATTCTAGACACCGGCTTCCGAAATATGGTCTCCGTCAATTGGGCAGACGGTCCGAGGAATTTCGTTCCTTGGTCGGTGGAGAATTTCCAAAGAACAATGCGTTTGACGATTACCGCTGGATATTTCAAATCAGAGCACTTAGTTCACCTTGAGTGGGTAAGCCAGGTGCTACTCGCGACAGGAACGGTCTACACGATCACTCCGACAAAATGGTTGCTGTCGTGAACGACTATTCGGAGCAGCAAGTGGATCGCGCGCGCTCCTACATTGCAGTGAGGGAGTCACAGAACATCACCAGAATAGATGAGAACGGCAGACCGCACAGAGCATCGTCACAGTCAATAGATGAAGTGGTCAGTTTGTTGAATCTTGATAACCACCGTATCCGCAACACACACAAGGAGCATTAGGAATGGATCTCAGTTCAGATATTCAGGCACACCAAAAATTGGTGATGGCGAAGATGGCGGAATCGGCAGAACTACAAGCAAAGGTTGATGCACAGGGTGAGGAGCCTGTGGTGATTCCTATGGAGAGTTTCACTGACATGCTGAATAGCAGAAGCATCTAAGACACAACTGCTGGCGCTTGCTTCCTTGGCTATGGGGGCAAGCGCTGGCGTTGTTGTAAATTAAGGAGACCACAGAATGAACGATGTTGGAGAAAATGCACGCAAGTATTTACGGGAAAAGAACGACAAAGAACTAGATCGTCAATTAAAAAACTTAGAACTGGACAGACAGCGTGTAAAAAGGGTGAGTCAAGAGGTCGGTAATAGCGAGCAGGAATTAAAAACTGCTTTGGATCGGATCGAAGCCCGAGAACGGCAACTGACTGCTGAAAATAAGAAGCGGAACGGATTGTACTCATTTTAGTGCTCAGACTGCCTCCCTATTTTATACCCGGGGGGGGGTAAGACGGGGAGGGTAAACACTGCGGAGCTATGTGGGATCTGGACGCAGGGCCAGAAGCGCCGGGGAAAATCCGGGGCATAGCCCGGGGTAGGTAGCCCGGCCACCCTCGGAACCATGAACCGGCGGAGGCGAAGTAACATCATGGAAGAATTAATTTTCGATCTACGAGTTCAGGAGAGATCACTGTGGCGTCAATTTTTTGTTCGAAGTGTGGGACTGAATCAGCCGAAGACGCAGGGTTCTGTTCGAAGTGTGGGACGGCGTTAATCGACCCAAAGTCAACGATTCAACCTGATGCGCAACCTGATGAGCAACCTCCAACAGTCACGCCGATTGTTCAAGGATCGATTACTGCCCCGCCGTCGCTGGGCAGACCCTACGGGACCCCAGGAACTGGTGCTTTGTGGTTATCGATCCTGGGTATCATTAGTCTCGGGATCACTGCATTCTTTGGTGTCTTTTTTGGAGTGGCCGCGATAAAGGAAGCAAAGCGGCATGGCGTGAGCAACACAAAGGGTGTCTTTGCAGTGGTAATCGGGTCCCTGTTCATTGTGCCCTACGCAGTTGTTCTCCTTAGCTTCATGTTCTCTGCTTCTGATAGCTCAGAACCGGCGACAACAAATTCTTCGGCATCTTCACAGCCTTCTGCCGAGACGATGGACCCAACCCCTACAACTGACTTGGAGACTTTGAGAGATGACCTCCTCGCCATGGGATTTAAATGCACACCTCCCAGCGGAACTGCTGGCTTGTCGCAATGCAGCAAAGGCGAGGTGGACACCGCGGCTTACGGCAAGATGCCCGCGCAGACGGTGAATATCGAATTCGAGACGGGAGCCGTACACGGATCTGGCAAACCGAAAACGCTGAAGACAATAGGTAAATACTTTACGGTAGAGGATTTCGGTGACGATGGAACCGGTGGTCGCCTTTTCGGGACTTAGCCACGGTGGAGGCTAAGCGTCAGGCGCAACCCGGTTGGTACATTTTAGTGACAGTCAGGACGTTTCGGAGGATTTGAAGGAGACACGTATGTCGAAAGTTCTAACGGCAACAGTGGCCGGCGTTGCAGCACTCGGTATCGCCCTATCGGGCTGCGGGGAAAGTGATTCATATAAGGAGGTGGATAGGTATTACGAAGAAGGTACCGGCGTGGGGGGGCTTTCGGGGAAGAACCAAAGACTACTGGAAAAAACGTTTGAGTAAATTGAAGAACAAGTCGGCACAAACTCACTAACGAGCACTTACAGGAAGCACATCGAAGAATAACTGCCGACGGTCGCTTTGAATCAATCCCGATCCGGCGAGTCATGTGGGCTAGGCATCCGATTATTTCGGCGATTGAATGAATCGCAGCGTTGGCCCAACCACAAAACCAAGACCACCTAAACCGTCACGAGCAGTACCACCCCGAAAACCCCAAACGCCGCGCCACACGCATTACTGACGCTTTCCATTACACCACTTACACAAGTTGACTAGCACTACTCATATTCCGAACCACTTACGCAAGCACACCACTCCCGCTTTTGGCGGGAGGCTTTGGTGTCTGTGGGAGTATGTGGTGTCTGTGGAATCTCTGCAATCGACTGGGGAATGCCGCCACGTTGCCCGGAGGAGCCGTGGCGTGCATGGCTAGTCGTCAAAGTCTTGCAGGGAATCACGCCAGATTAACTGCACGCGCTCAGAGTTCATTTGGCGTGACTTCGGTGTGGCCGGTGGATAAACCATGACGGCTTCTAATGCTTGCCTGACCACGAGTTCAGGTGATTCGTGGAGCAGGTCGCCAAAGGTGGCTCCGGTGTCGTGCGCGGTCTCGCTAGTGCTGATCGGAACCATCGACAGGCTTTGCTTTAGTTCCGATATTCGTACGGCAATTTTCGCAACTTGATCGTGTGTTGCTTGACCAAGTGATTCCATTGCGTCGGAAATCTGCATGGCGAGTGTTTCCCGCTGAATAATATTCTCTGGATCTTCCGTTGTGACGGTTTCAAATACTGGCATGTGGGACAACGGTTCCAATTGTTCAAGCACATAAGCGTCTAATTTTTCCACACTAATTGTCACACCTTGAGCGCATTTATTGTTCTCTAAATTGCGGCAACGATACCGCGGTGATTGATTCTTTCGACTGCCTTTGACGAAGGTTCCTTGGCATGTCCCACACCTTGCTACGCCAGTGAGAAGCAGTTGCTCGCTCGAGGTACCAACTACCCTGCTTACTGCGCGTGACTCCAACACAACCTGGAGCTTCCTCCAGCGTGCTAACGGCACGATCTCTAAGTGCTTGTCATGGATTAAAGCACCAGAGTCATCAGTCAAAAGCTCACCTTGATAATGACGTAGGCCCGCAATGCTTGGATTGCTCAGCAAGCGGCGCAGGGATATGCCTGACCAAGGATTCCCACGGCTCGTGGTTTCACCAGCAGCATTCATTGATCTTGCGGCGGAATAAATTGATCCACCGGCTAGCACTGCTTCGGCGGCAGTAAGAATGATGTTGGCTTGATGCTCAACAATCACTTTGAATGAACCTGAACCAGTGTCTTGGCTTTGGTATCCGTACGAAGCGACACCAATACTTCGGCCTTGCTTCCTGCGTTCTCTTTGACTGTATACCTGACGCTCACCAATAGCCGAACTCTCAGCCTCCGCGAACACACCTAGCAACTGAGTAAACATCTTCCCCGCCGAGGTACTCGTATCGATAGAACTGGCGGTGGCCACCACAAAAACCCCATGCTCAGCAGCCTCATCAACCAAAGCCAAAAACTCGCGAAGATTACGACCAAGGCGGTCCACCGAGCGGCACACAATGGCCGTTAGGCCGGGTTCCGCTAGTCGCCGCCGGAGTTCTTGATAGGCGGGACGCTTGGTCGAACGACCACTGAAGCCATCGTCCGTGAAGAATTCGATTTGCTCTCCGTGAACGTCTGCGTATGCTTGAATAGCGGCTCTTTGGGACTCCAGAGATGTTCCTTCGTCGGATTCCCTCACGGATAGGCGGATATACCCAAATATGGTCATAAAAGCACTATACACTTAATGTAACGTTGTGCCCCCGGCAGGAATCGAACCTGCGACCTACGGTACCGGAAACCGGCGCTCTATCCCCTGAGCTACGGAGGCAGGGGACGGTAAGGCTAGCAGCGCACCCATATGCAAGCATGTCATGGTGGCTAATTTGCAGATGACGCTGAATTCCTTTCGGAGTCATCCACTGGTGAGCGTGCCAAGCGCATTTGGGCGCGACGTTTTAGCGCGTTTTGGCGAATTCAACGTGTCAATCATTTCTGGGGGCTTGGCGTATTACGTGATTTTGGCTTTGGCGCCAATCGCTATTTCCGTGGGTGCGATCGCGGGGCTGTTTGTAGATCGCCAGCAGTTCATGGCCGGATGGGATTCTTTTGTCAGCCGAGGACCGGAATCGCTCAGTGGGTTGGACCCAGCGGTTGATTCGCTTGCGACATTGGCACAAGCCGCATCTACAAGTTCGGTTACCGTGACGACAATTGTCAGTTTAATCTTGGCCGTATACGTGTCTCAAAAAGTCGTTTCCGGGTTTCTTCAGGTTCAAGATCGCATCTTCCACAATATCCGGCGGGCACCAGGATTGATGGCTCGCGCAAGGTCTGCGTTGGTTGCGCTCATCCTGATCGTCGGGATCGTGGCATCGCTCCTAGCCGTCACGGTGGTTCCGGTGGTTTTGAGCGCTCTCAACATTGAAACGACTTTCTTGGAAATATTTGATAAATTGGGATGGCTAGCTCCTGGGATATTCGTGTATCTCATGGTGTGGTTTGTCATGCGTCGCGCGAGTGGGGAATCCGGAGTCATCACCTGGCGGTCTCCGGGACTGCTTGTCTCAACGAGCCTGATCATTTTGTCGGTCGGAGTCTTCGGGATCTACGCGCAACTATCAACGACTGTGGGCTCGGCCCTGATTGTCTTTGGCGCACCCATCGCGGTTCTCATCTGGACGTATCTTGCATTTCTTGGATTTTTCACCGGCTCGATTGTTCAAGACGTGATCCGTGATCGTGAACTAGCGCGAAAACCAACGTGGGGGTCCGCTGATGAGGGCAATCAAGAAGGCGCCAACAGCGGCACCAACCCCAGTACTGATCATGGTCAGACCGGGCAAAAGCAGACCTGATGCCACTCCGCCGACACCCATGATGACCCCGCCAGCTACAGCGTAAGCAACCCGCCCACTGGAGCTAGATTCACGCTGTTGGGCAGGCAGATCTGAGTCTTTGCGGCTTGCGGGCGCAAACTGTGGAGAATCTTGGGCAGCGATTTCACGTAGAAGTTTTTCAATCTCGTCTTCTGAGGCCATACGAGCACTCTATGTCAGGACCTATACCCAAGCAGATACGCTCGCGCCGTGGCCATCAACGACACGCGCGAGAGTGTTCAACGCGTCGTCGACGAATTATTTGCACAGGGAATATTGACCGCTCACGTTGAAGCCACATTAGAGCGACCGAAGTCACGTGAACACGGTGATTACGCCACCAATGTCGCACTCGTGGCCGCAAAGAGCTCGAGTCTTCCACCGCGGGAACTCGCCCACCAAATTGCTGAGCGGCTGAGTGCTGATCCAGCGTTCACCGATGTGAGTGTGGCGGGACCGGGCTTCGTGAACATTAGGCTCTCGGCTCAGACCCAGGGGGAAATTGCCGAGCGGGTAGTGCACCTGGGCTCGGGCTATGGCCGCAATGACGCATTGTTGGGTAAGAGTTTCAACGTTGAGTTCATCTCAGCCAATCCCACAGGACCTTTACATCTTGGGCACACTCGGTGGGCTGCCGTGGGGGACGCTTTGGCTCGGGTTTTAGCCGCTGCAGGAGCGGACGTAACTACCGAGTTTTATATCAATGATCGCGGGGTGCAGATGGATAAATTTGGAGCGTCCGTCATGGCAGCTGCATCAGGTGAGGCTGTTCCAGAAGACGGCTATCACGGTGGATACATCTTGGATCTGGCGGCGCAGATAAATCGGGAGCATCCGGAGTTTCGCCAACTTCCTGCTGAAGAACAATTGGTTGCTTTTCGTGAAGAGGCATATGCATTGCAGTGGCAGCAGCAAAAAGACGTCCTTGAACTTTTTCGAACGCACTTTGATGTGTGGTACTCCGAGCGCAAACTTTATGACTCGGGTGCGGTTGAGCGGGCTCAAGCTCGCCTCGAGGAGCAGGGTCACGTTTTTGAATCAGAGGGCGCGCTCTGGTTACGGACCACGACATTTGGAGACGACAAAGATCGGGTCCTGATAAAGGAAAACGGCGAAAGAACTTATTTTGCTGCGGACACTGCCTATTACGTTGACAAGCGGATGCGCGGATTTGACACGGCAATCTATCTGCTGGGTGCGGACCACCACGGATATGTCAACCGTCTGCGAGCAGTGGCGGCATGCGCGGGTGACGACATGGATGAAAACATCGAAATTTTGATTGGTCAAATGGTGAAAATCACGCGCGGGGGAGTAGAGGTCAAGCTCTCAAAACGCTCAGGCCAAATCGTGACCTTGGAAGAACTCGTTGAAGAGGTTGGGGTGGATGCGGCGCGTTACACCTTAGCTAGATATCCGGTTGAGACCCCGCTGGTTGTGGATCTTGAAGAAATCGCGCGCAAAGCAAATGACAACCCGGTGTTCTATGTGCAATACGCTCACGCGCGCATCAGTTCGGTTTTGCGCAACGCCGAAGACATTGGGGCGAAATGGCGTGAGAGTGAATTTATTCCCGAATTACTTAATAGTGATCAGGAAAATGAGCTCCTTGGGGTCATCGAAAAGTTCCCGGCGGTTATTGCAACGGCGGCGGAGCTGCGCGAACCTCACCGGGTTGCTCGCTTTCTTGAGGAATTGGCCAGCGCCTACCACGGCTTCTATGATGCGTGTCGAGTTTTGCCCCGCTCTGATGAAGAGCTGGGTTCAGTCCATATTGCTCGATTGTGGGTGTGCGCGGCAACCCAGCAGACGCTCGCAAACGGTTTGGAGCTCCTTGGAGTCAGCGCTCGTGAAAAGATGTAACGACCGGTAGGCTCGCGTCATGCAAGCACATCCCGCCGGGCCGCGTCATGCTCAGATGGCGCAGGAATCACATGCGCCTATCCCCACCTCGGATCCTGTGCAATCCCACGTGTGGCCCCTCAGCGCCGAAAGAGCAGATAGCGGCGAACTGCGTATAGGAGGTCAGGGCGTTGTCGCCCTTGCTGCCGAGTATGGAACGCCACTGTTTATTTTTGATGAGCAAGATGTGCGTCAACGGGCTCGCGAGTTTGCGAGCGCATATCTTGCTGACAACGAAAACGGGACGGTCTATTACGCCGCGAAGGCTTTTCTCAGCGTTGCTGTGGCACGTTGGGTTGCTGAAGAAGGACTGGGAATTGATGTCGCATCCGGTGGCGAACTGGCGATCGTAATTCGCGCGGGAATCCCGGGTGACAAATTGCTCATGCATGGAAACAATAAGTCGCAGGGTGAAATTCGATCTGCACTCGATTATGGAGTGAGTCGAATTGTCATCGATTCATTTGACGAGATTGTGCGCGTGGCGGCAATCGCTGCGGATCTGAATGTGGTCGCGCACGTATTGGTCCGGGCAACAGTGGGCGTTGAGGCTCACACGCATGAATTTATTGCGACCGCCCACGAGGATCAGAAATTTGGACTTTCGGTGCAAGAAGGCGATGTGGAAGAGGCGGTTCGTCGCATTGCCAAGCTGCCGTCGTTGAATTTTGTCGGCCTGCATTCACATATCGGATCTCAAATTTTCGACTCTGCAGGGTTTGAAATCGCAGCTGCTCGTGTTGTTTCGGTTGCGCACGCGATTTACGACACCCAGGGAATCCTCTGCCAGGAATTCAACTTGGGTGGGGGAATGGGGATCGCCTACCTCCCAGAAGATGATCCGCTCTCAGTTCGGCTCATGGCCAACCAGATCAAAGAAATCGTGAATCGAGAGTGCGAGAGCGTTGGCATCCCGGTCCCTGCATTGTGCTTTGAGCCGGGGCGAGCCATCGTGGGCAGAGCCGGAATCACTGTTTATGAGGTGGGGACGGTTAAGAAAGTAAAACTCGATCACGGTGAGCGCACCTACATTTCGGTTGACGGAGGCATGAGCGACAACATTCGAACTTCACTTTATGGGGCTCAATATTCGGTGGCTCTGGTCTCGAGAGAATCGTCAAATGAAAAGATTCTTTGCCGGGTAGTCGGAAAGCATTGTGAATCAGGAGACATCGTGGTGCGCGATGCTTGGCTGCCCGGTGACATTACGCCCGGTGACTTGATCGCCGTTGCGGCTACCGGCGCTTACTGCCGCTCTATGGCCTCCAATTACAACCAGATTCCGCGGCCCCCTGTGGTATCAGTTCGTGAGGGAGTCAGCCAACTAGTTTTACGACGAGAAACTTTTGATGACCTATTGGCACTTGATCCATTTGCCGGCTAATGCACCGGCGGTATTCTGCTTTGGCACACTAAGCCTACGGGCCCCGGCAATTTTTATTTGAGGAGATTGATGTCAGATCGCGATAAATCTGCTCCACCAGTGCGCATCGCCATGTTGGGCGCTGGGACGGTGGGATCCTCGGTCGCCCAGCTCTTGGCCCGGCATCAACACGATTTGGCGCACAGAGTTGGGGCCGGCTTTGAATTGATCGCCGTTGGAGTCAAAGATATTAATAAGCCTCGGGTAGGAATTGCCCAGTCGCTGCTCACCCAAGACTTGGAATCGGTGGCATTGTCGGGGGCGGACATTCTTATCGAAGTAATGGGTGGGATTGAACCGGCTCGCTCGCTCATACTCTCAGCGATGGAAGCCGGGGCAAGCGTTGTAACCGCCAACAAAGCACTCATGGCAGAAGATGGCGCGGCACTTTACGCAGCAGCAGAACGATTTGATGTTGACCTATATTTTGAGGCTGCTGTTGCGGGCGCCATCCCACTGATTCGACCACTGCGTGAGTCCCTGGCGGGAGACCGAGTCACCAAAGTGATGGGGATAGTCAACGGAACTACCAATTTCATGCTTACCAAAATGGATGAGGAAGGAGCCGACTACGCCGAGGTTTTTGACCAAGCGAATGCACTGGGCTACCTCGAATCCGACCCTTCCCTCGATGTTGACGGAATTGATGCGGCCGCAAAAGCCGCGATTCTTGCCGAGTTGGCTTTTCATACTCGGGTCACTTTGGCCGATGTCTATTGCGAGGGAATCCGTAACGTCACCAAGGCCGATATCGGTGCTGCACGCGACATGGGTTTTGTGATCAAGCTGCTCGCAATTGCTGAATTAGTCTGTACCGAGGAGAAAGAAGATGGCATTGTTGTGCGGGTGCACCCGGCAATGATTCCTCTACACCATCCTTTGGCAAATGTGCGCGGTTCATTTAACGCGGTCTTCGTGCACGCGGAAGCTGCCGGAGAAATGATGTTCTATGGGCGCGGTGCTGGCGGGGATCCGACCGCGAGCGCGGTTTTGGGAGATGTAGTCGCTGCTGCACGGCATCGGGTCTTAGGGGGACGGGGCCCGGGTGAAAGTACCTATTCGGGTTTAAAAGTTCTCGACATTGGATGCGTGGAAACACGATATTACGTAAACCTCGACGTACAGGATCGGCCCGGAGTTCTCGCGCATATTGCTCATGCATTTGCATCGCACGGAGTGAGTATTCAGGTGGTGCGGCAAGAAGGACAAGGTTCAGAGGCTGGGTTGATCGTGCGAACACACAGTGGAAGCGAAGCAGCGCTCAAAGCTACTGTTGATCAACTCGAATCAATGGATGAGGTCAGAAAAGTTGTCGGTGTGATGAGAGTCGAAGGTGAGGCTTAAATGGCACATCAATGGCGTGGAGTAATCACCGAATATCGCGACCGGATGCCGCTTGACAATTCCTCACCCATTGTGAGTTTGGGCGAAGGGGGCACTCCGCTCGTCTACGCGTGCACTGTGAGTGAAGCTGTGGGTGGGTCTGTCTGGTTGAAATATGAAGGAGCTAACCCGACGGGTTCGTTTAAAGATCGCGGCATGACCATGGCCATCTCACATGCGGCGAACGAGGGTGCCAAAGCCGTTATTTGTGCTTCAACGGGTAATACTTCTGCTAGTGCCGCGGCCTACGCCGTTAAAGCCGGCATGACCTGCGCAGTGCTGATTCCTAAAGGCAAGATCGCCATGGGAAAACTGGCCCAAGCAGTTGTTCATGGTGCAGTGCTGCTTCAAGTGGAAGGCAATTTTGACGATTGTCTGGTTCTCGCCCGTGAACTTTCCGAGAATTACCCGGTTGCCTTGGTCAATAGCGTTAATCCAGTGCGCATTGAGGGACAGAAGTCGGCGGCATTTGAAATTGTTGATCGGTTGGGTCAGGCGCCAGATATTCATTGCCTGCCAGTAGGGAATGCAGGCAACATCACGGCTTATTGGCAGGGTTTCCAGGAGTACCAAAGCTCGGGAGTCACAAGTGCATCACCGGCTATGTGGGGGTTCCAGGCAGAAGGAGCCGCGCCTTTGGTGACCGGGGCCCGCGTATTGGACCCTGAAACGATCGCGACGGCAATTCGCATTGGAAATCCGGCTTCATGGGACAGGGCAATTTCAGCGCGAGATGAATCCAATGGGCACATTGATTCTGTGACCGATCAGGAGATTTTGGCTGCTTATCACCTCCTTGCTGAGCAGGAAGGTGTGTTCTGCGAGCCGTCGAGTGCTGCGAGTGTGGCCGGGCTCCTCAAAATGCATGCGGCGGGGCGGGTGCCGAAAGACTCGGTAATCACCTGCACCTTGACCGGTAACGGCCTCAAAGACCCGCAATGGGCGATTGACAGTGCTGCTGACCCCGTGAGCATTCCGGTTGATGTTGGCCTTGCGGCAATAAAATTAGGCTTAGTGGGCTGATTCCGTGACTTTTGTTTCAGGCGCCGTTCGAATCCTGGTTCCAGCATCCAGTGCGAATTTGGGCCCAGGGTTTGACTCGATGGGGCTTGCACTCGCGGTACATGATGAATTGACAGCAATGGTGACCAATGACGAGGGCATCAAAGTTGATGTCGAAGGCGAGGGGGCAGACGCTGTTTCGACAGATGAAACGAATTTGGTTGTCCGGGCAATGAATCGTGGGTTTTCGGCAATGGATTCGGTTCCGCCGGGGTTCATCCTTAAATGTCGCAACGCCATTCCCCATGGCCGAGGATTGGGTTCCTCGGCATCGGCTGTGATTGGTGGGTTGGCTGTGGCTCGCTCACTCGTTGAGGGAGGCGAGGATCTCATGTCGAATCGACAAATTCTCAATATTGCACTTGAGTTCGAAAGCCATCCGGACAATTTGTCGGCTGCCCTACACGGAGGTTTTAACGTGAGCTGGCTCGAAACTAACGGGACCGCTGGAGCGGTGCAACCGTCAGTGCATGAAGACGTAGTGCCGGTAGTGCTGATTCCGCCTCATGAATTGGCAACCAGCAAAGCTCGCGGAGTTTTGCCGCAGCAGGTTGACCGCTCGGCAGCTTGTCACAATCTTTCGCGAACCGGTTTGTTGGTGTACGCAATTTCCCAGGACCCAGGTCTTTTGTGGGAGGCGACATCGGATCGTTTACATCAAGATGCCAGAGCGCAGATGTATCCCGAAACAACAAAGATTATTTCCGCACTCCGAGAACGCAATATGGCCGCAATGACTTCGGGAGCGGGGCCTGCCGTTTTGCTGTTAATTGATCGCAATCACGCGAGTGAACTTGAAGCGGCCCTGTCGGTGGTTCCACAGGATTGGACTCGCATCGCCGTGCCCGTTGATTTCGAAGGGGTCAGGGCTGTCCCACTCCCGGTTTAGGCCCTTGCATGCAGGCCAGTTCTGTCTGTGTTAGCCTTAAAACGTCCACAGTCGTGGCGAGCGCCCTTTAAGAATCACATTCATGCATATCTGCAGAAGCGATTTATGTGAATATGAAGCTTTATCGGGGGCACAGTTCCACTTTTTAATGGGTATCTCACAAACGTAATCATGTTTGGCCCAGGGCATTTTCGCCCATACACACAAAGGAATTATTGAGTGTCAGAAACAAACGATTCAAAACGTCGCACAGATGGGCTCTCCGGAATGCTGCTACCAGAGTTGAAGCAACTTGCGCAACAACTCGGTAT
>DEZY01000148.1 GCA_002365735.1 Actinobacteria bacterium UBA3120 | reverse complement strand
GGCCTGATTGACGGAGAAATTAGTGCTATTGATAGCGATCTTGTAGCGTCAAGTAGAAACGTGTTGAGACGCATGTTGGCGCCGGGTGCAGAGTTACTGACAGTAGTCACGGGTGCTGAAGTCACCGATATCCAAATCGAATCGCTACTTGCCTGGATTAAGGGCGGATACCCGCTGATTGAGTGTGAATTCGTTTCAGGGGAGCAGCCGCTGTGGCCGTTTATTTTCGGAGTCGAATAGCGTGAACGGCCGAAAAAATTTTCTGAGCACCCCCCTGAAGGAGCTCATCGGCGGGAAAAGCGCTGCAAGTGTGGAAAAGGCATTTGGCATCACCACTGCCGGTGAGCTTCTCAACCACTACCCACGTAGGTACATTGACCGAGGCAATTTGACACCCTTTGACAAAGTCGAAGTGGGGGTTCCAGTGACCATTTTGGCGACCATCAAAGGGGTTGACTCTCGGCGCATGCAACACAAGCGCGGGTTCATCTTGGTTGTGAGTGTCTCTGACGGTGTCGAATCCATGGAACTCACATTCTTTAACCAAAAATGGCGCGAGCGGGAATTAAAAGTGGGTCGAATCGGCTTGTTTGCCGGGACGGTGTCAGAGTTTCGCGGAGTACGAACGCTGACCCATCCGCAGTATGCGCTCTTTACCGATACCGGAAACGCGGTGTCAGAGGAGGTCGATGCAATCACCGAATTCACCGGGGAAATTATCCCGGTGTATCCAAGTTCCCAGTCCCTTGCCTCATGGCAAATTCAAGCGGCCATTGACGTAGTTCTCGCCTCGGCTGATCAGGTGTCGGATCCACTTCCTACGGACTTGGTTGCCAAGCACGGCTTCATGACTAAAATTGAGTCGCTTCATGCAATCCACCAGCCAAAGAGTCACGTCGAAATTGGCAGAGCGACTGAGCGGATAAAGTACGAAGAAGCATTTGTCCTTTTAGCCCTAATGCGCCAGCGCAAGAGCAACGCCAAGTCCGCACTCGCACATGCTCGAGGCGGAAGGGAGTCCGTTCTGACTCCCGAGTTCGATAATTCACTTCCATTTGAGTTAACGCAGGGTCAAATTATGGTGGGGGAGGAGATCGCTGCGGATCTAGCGCAAGGTATCCCCATGACCAGGCTCCTACAAGGAGATGTGGGTAGCGGGAAAACTATTGTGTCGATCCGCGCAATGCTTATAGTTATTGAATCTGGCGGGCAGATTGCATTGCTCGCGCCCACTGAAGTGCTCGCAGTTCAGCACCTTGAATCCTTGCGAAGATTCTTGAAGGGAGTTACCACGCGGCCAATTCACGCTGAACTCCTTACCGGTGCCATGTCGGTACCCAACCGTCGCAAGATCCTTCTAGATACTCAAAGCGGTGACATAGATATTCTCATTGGAACTCACGCGCTCCTAGAGGAAAACGTACAGTTCTTCGACCTAGGTCTGGTTGTGATCGACGAGCAACACCGATTTGGAGTTGAGCAGCGAGCGACAATGTTGACAAAAGGTAAAGACGAGTTGCGGCCGCACCTATTGGTCATGACCGCCACCCCGATCCCTAGGACTGTTGCGCTGACTGTCTTTGGTGACCTTGATGTTTCGACATTGGTCGAGTCCCCATCCTTACGAGCAGAAATTCAGACCCATCTAGTACCCACTTCTGGTAAACCCCGGTTTGTAGAACGGGTGTGGGAACGTATGGCTGAGGAGGTTGCCGCAGGGAATCGCGTTTTTGTGGTGTGTGCGAGTATCTCACGGTCAGAGACGGATCCAAAAGGTGATAAATCACCAGATCGCGAGCCACTGGCTTCGGTTGAAGAAACTTATGACTCGCTGACAGCACGGTATCCGAAAATTTCATTTGAAAAACTGCACGGGGCTTTGGACTCGCACGCCAAACGGGAAGCCATGCGCCGGTTCGAAGGCTTCGAGGAACCCAAAGTTGATGTTCTGATCGCGACGACCGTGATCGAAGTGGGCGTGGACATTCCCGCTGCAACGATGATTATCGTGCTCAACGCGGAAAGGTTTGGTATTTCCCAATTGCATCAGTTGCGGGGGCGGATTGGTCGTGGGTCTAAGCCTGGCGTGTGCATTCTGGTTCACGGAAATACGCAAAGTGCTGCGTCCACTGATCGACTCGAAGCCGTGCGGGATTCGCGTGATGGGTTTGCGCTTTCCCAGAAGGACCTTGAGATTCGAGGCGAAGGCGATGTGCTGGGCCAAGATCAATCCGGTGCATTGAGTTCACTTCGCTTACTTAAGGTGATCGACGACCTGGACTTCATTGATAAAGTGCGCCGTGAAATTGATGAGTTATTTGCCAGCAAGCTTTGGGGCCAAGTGATGGAGAGAATCGATATTTTTGAGGTTCAGCGCGCAGAGTACTTGGAAAAGTCCTGATGCGAATCATTTCCGGGTCAGCCCGCGGGCGAAAACTTCAGGTTCCCAAAATTGGTACGCGGCCAAGCTCTGATCGGATGCGGGAAGCCCTATTTTCCAGTATTGATTCTTATCTCGCGCAATCGAATCTG
>DEZY01000135.1 GCA_002365735.1 Actinobacteria bacterium UBA3120 | reverse complement strand
CGAAGAAGTCGTCCGTGACATCTCCGCGAAAAAGGGTGAGCCACAATGGATGCTGGACTTGCGGCTCAAAGGTCTCAGACTATTTGAGAAGAAGCCGATGCCACATTGGGGTTCGGATTTGACCGGAATCCACTTTGACACGATCAAATACTTCGTGCGCTCAACCGAGAAACAAGCAACGGACTGGAATGACCTCCCCGACGATATCAAGAACACCTACGACCGCTTAGGGATCCCGGAGGCAGAAAAGCAACGCCTCGTGGGAGGTGTGGCCGCTCAATATGAGTCGGAAGTTGTGTATCACAGCATCCGTGAAGACCTCGAGGAGCAGGGTGTAATTTTCGTCGATACCGACACAGCTCTGAAAGAGCATGAGGAAATGTTCAAGGAGTATTTCGCTTCAATCATTCCCGTTGGCGACAATAAGTTCGCGGCGTTAAACACTTCCGTGTGGTCGGGTGGATCGTTTATCTATGTCCCCAAGGGCGTGAAGGTAGACATCCCATTGCAGGCCTACTTCAGGATCAATACCGAGAACATGGGTCAGTTTGAGCGCACGTTGATCATTGTCGACGAGGATGCATACGTTCATTATGTTGAGGGATGCACTGCGCCCATTTACTCCAGCGACTCACTCCACTCCGCTGTGGTTGAGATCATTGTGAAAAAAGGTGGTCGTTGTCGTTACACCACAATCCAAAACTGGTCGACCAATGTGTACAACCTGGTCACGAAGCGAGCGGTTGCCCAAGAGGGTGCCACCATGGAGTGGGTGGACGGAAATCTTGGCAGCAAGGTGACCATGAAGTACCCAGCCGTTGTTATGACCGGTGAACACGCTCGGGGCGAGACCCTTTCAGTTGCGTTGGCTGGACCAGGTCAACATCAGGATGCTGGTGCCAAAATGGTTCATGCTGCACCACATACTTCATCGTCGATCATCAGCAAGTCTGTTGCGCGTGGCGGCGGACGCACCAGTTACCGCGGATTGGTTCAGGTAA
Organism: Actinobacteria bacterium UBA3120; assembly: GCA_002365735.1. GTDB lineage: Bacteria > Actinomycetota > Actinomycetes > S36-B12 > S36-B12 > UBA4592. The sequence goes on along the minus strand of DEZY01000135.1, from coordinate 1,782 downwards.
TCGAAGGAGCACATCACTCCAAGAGCACGGTCAAGTGTGACGCGTTGCTGATTGACGACATTAGTCGCTCAGACACCTACCCCTATGTAGATGTACGTGAGGACGACGTCCAGATGGGTCATGAAGCAACAGTGTCGAAGGTGAGTGCCGAACAGCTGTTCTACCTCATGTCGCGTGGTATGAACGAAGATGAAGCAATGGCCATGATTGTGCGTGGTTTTGTTGAGCCGATTGCTCGTGAATTGCCTATGGAGTACGCAATCGAACTCAATCGTCTGATCGAACTCCAAATGGAAGGGGCTGTTGGGTGACTGCTCCTGCGGTCGCACCGGCAACAGATCTCGCACCTCGAACCTTTTCTCGCAACATTGACGATTTCGACGTACCCCACGGTAGAGAGGAAGAGTGGCGCTTCGCGCCCATCAAGGCGCTTGCTCAGTTCTTTGAGCCTGCCGCGTGGGGTAGCGTCGGCGTCGTAGGAGAACATGATGCGTCGGTTGAGTTTGTTGACATCAATGATTCTCGGCTATCCCAAACTTGGATGCCAACTGATCGTCCGAGTGCGATTGCGCGGGCAAAGGCAACGCATGCCGTATTGATCACGATTGCTAAGGAATCGGTTCATTCCACGTCGATCGTGGTAAATCTTCAGAATGTTGGGGAGAATAACTACCTGCACGTTGAGGTTCATGCTGGTGCATTTTCCAAATCTCAAGTAGTACTAATGCATGACACATCGGGAAACGTGAATGGCTCAATGCTTGCCATAGTCGGAGATCAAGCGAACCTCACCATGCTTTCTGTGATTGATGCGGACCTTGCAGTTACACAGCATCTACATTGGTTCACCGAAGTCGGGCGCGATGCAAACTTTCTCGGGCTATCCATCACTCTGGGCGGTGGAGTTATTCGCACGATTCCCATGGTTACTTATCGAGCCCCCGGCGGCAAGGCGCAAATGCTTGGCGCTTTCCTACTGACTGGTCGCCAATTCCAAGAGCACCGGATCCTTGTTGATCACACCCAGCCCCATTGCACGAGTAACGTAATCTATAAGGGTGCGCTTAGCGGCGACGGGGCACACTCGGTGTGGATCGGCGACGTGCTTGTTCGACGGGAAGCAACCGGGATCGAGACGTATGAACTCAATCGAAACTTATTGCTCACGGATGGCCCGCGTGCCGACTCAGTGCCCAATCTTGAATTAGAAACAGGGGATGTCGTTTCCGCTGGGCATGCAAGCGCCACCGGTCGCTTTGATGATGAGCAATTGTTTTACTTGCAATCACGCGGTATTCCCGAGGCGATCGCTCGTCAACTGGTCGTTCGCGGCTTCTTTGTTGAAGTGTTGAATAAAATTGATGACCCAGACTTGAGGGCTTCGCTGATGCATCGAATTGAGTCAAAATTGGGAATTGTTGACCATGAGTGATCGGCGCCAAATCGGCATCGTGTCTGATGTTCCCCCAGGGACGGCGCGTCAATTCGAAGTTGGCGAAGACCTGATTGTTGTGGTGAACACTCCTGAGGGATTGTTCGCACTTGAGGACCGCTGCTCGCATGCCGACGTTGCATTGTCCGAGGGTGAAGTTGACGGGTGCCTGATCGAATGCTGGTTGCACGGTTCGGCATTTGATGTTCGTACCGGCGCGCCCACTTCGCTACCAGCAATCACGCCGGTGAAGAGATTTTCCATTTCCGCAGATTCCCACGATCCCAATAGCCCGATTTACCTCACGAAAGGCACGACTCAATGAGCAAGCTGACAATTACCGATCTGCA
>DEZY01000171.1 GCA_002365735.1 Actinobacteria bacterium UBA3120 | reverse complement strand
AGTCCAAACGCACTCGTAATGCGTAGGTCCGCCAGTTCGAATCTTCGAGGCGGATCCAATGTCAAGTCCCGGGACATCGTTAAGCCCTGTCCCGGGACTTCGATTACTTTTTGAATTTGTAGCCTTTGGGCATTCCGCCTTGTCTGGGTGTTCCTTTTTTGGGTCCTGGTGTGATTCCTCGTGGTTGGTGTTTTCTGGTGGGTTCGAGTTGGAAATCGCGGAGTATTTCTCCGGTTTCGATGTGGAAGATCAGGATGTTCAGGTCGTGATGAGCATTCGGATTCGTGCTCCGGCATGTTCTAGGCTGCTTCACCGCACTCTTCATCTAATATGGAATATCCCTGAAGACGACCGGACCACGGGAAACCGTGAGTAGCCCTACACTTAATGAAATTAGCGGAGGTACGGCTGTGAATTTGGAATCACCGGGTTTCCTGAATTTGGGTGCGGACCTGGGTGCTGATATATCCCTCGTATCTATGGTGCTCCTAGGTGTCCTATTTACACTTGGTGTTGTTTTGGCCATTCGAGGTAAGTATCAAGTTCACAGGTATGTACAAACAATCGGTGTGTTATTGAGCACCGTGCTGGTGTTTTATCTTATGGTCTTGAGATTTCTTGCACGACAAGATGGCGGAGATGACCCAGTTAGTGAATTCTTTAACATTCTGCTTTTTTCTCATATTTTTCTTGGGTCCGCAGCGGTGCTTCTTGGTCTCTTCATTGCCCTTTGCGCGAATGGTCTCGTTCCAGCATTTTTACCATTTCAAAAATATAAAACTTCCATGAGAGTTTCCTACGCCCTTTACATGGTGGCGATATTTCTGGGCGTGTGGGTGTATGTGGCTATGCCCGATAGGGTCATGGGTTAAGAAACACCCGGCACCAATGGCGGTCTCAGCATTTCTCCGGCTCCTCACCTCCGTCGGCATCATCGAGCGCACCAACGCCAGCGCGCAACAAAACGCACCGACTCACCAGGAGCGGCAAGGCGTTGCGGCCTTTGCAGTGCCACAAAAATGTGACAGATGAGCCTTCGGTAACTCTTTTACGCTGCCGGCGTCTCACACCAGTCACCGGTTGCGCTGGAGTCTTCGCCTCGCAGTGGTTTCTTAACTCTTGCGCTTCAGATTGAAGGTCAATACCAAGACATTTTGTGACCTAGAGATATAGGAGAAGATCAAACTGTCATCGGCCTTGTCATATTTGCCGGTGTACATACCCAACTCGTCTGCACCGGAGATGTAGTCGACCATTCCGTTCGCGGCCTCTTCTTGATCGAAGATCGAAAGGTTCATCGGCTGCGGTTTGCTCCACTTCCCCTTCGCAGGGAATTGGAACTTATAGGTATAGGTGCCGCTGGCGTTACTACCCTTCGCCTTGGTGATGACGAGTTTCTGCTTACCACTTTTGTAACCATAGGTGTCGTATCCGCTAAAAGTACCGATCCAGGTCCCCTGCAGCTGCCGGAACCGCGCCCCCAACAAGGAGGAGGGCCACCACACCCGCCAGCAAAACCACCCACCGTGTTTTCACGTTGGCGACCATGGGCTATCTTCCCGCTAAATAATTCGGATCGTGACGGTCGAACCCTTGGGGATTTGGGTGCCAACGGCTGGACTCTGGCTGATCACGCGATTAAGTGGTGCTACTGCGCCCACTTCAACTTTTGCGCGCAAACCAATCTTCTCTAGGGCTGCAATTGCTTTCTTGCGTGGCATGTCGACCAAGTTCGGGACAACTACAGGCGGAGGCCCTTTTGATACCACCAGCATTACCGTGCTGCCGGAAGCCACAGTATTCCCTACTTTGGGTTTAATCGAGATCACCGTATTATTTTTCACCGTTTCAGAGAACACGTTGCTGCGATCAACTTCTAAGCCCAAATCGCTCAGGTTCGCGTTAGCCGCCTTGATTTTTTGACCGACAACATTAGGGATTTCAATTGGCTTGGGGCCCTTTGAAATTACTAAGTCGACCGGTTCACCCGGTTTAAGTTCGTTTCCGATTTTTGGTGACGTCTTAGCAACCTGGCCGGGCGCGATCTTGTCGTCGAAACTTTCACTGCGACCACCCAAAGCGAGGTTCGCGGCGGTGATGGCGGCAGCTGCTGCCTGCGGGGTCATTCCCGCAACGTCCGGAACCAGATAACGTTCAGGGCCCTTGGAGATATTTGCTGAGATCACCCCGGTGGGGTTAATACCGGAGCCAGGTTCGGGATCGGTGGACACAATCACACCCAACGGGATCGTTTCGCTGAAGACCGGATCACCCGCTTCAATAGTAATTTTTTCCGAATCTGTTGCGGAGAGGAGGACTTCCTGAGCTTGTTCAAGAGTCTTCCCCACCAGATTGGGAGTGTCAACATTTTGACCGGGCCCCACCGCCAACCACCATCCGCCAAGTCCAGCAAATAGAACCGCAGTAACTAACGCGAGAACGACCCACAAGCCCTTACGTGTGTTTCTCCGGCGGGAAAATTCGTTAGGCCGAGAGGTCTGATCGGTTGTCTTTACTGACCCCGAATGTTGCTCAAAGTCTTTACGGTCAACCACGAGCGTGCTTTTTAGATCAACAAATGGTTTGGGTGGTGGAAGAGACTTTCGGATCCGACGCACATCGGACAAAAAATCCTGTGCGGTTTGATACCGCAAAGCCGGGTCACGTTTTGTTGCCGAGAGCACGAGTGCATCTGCTTCAGAAGGAATTCCATTAACAACACTTGACGGGGGAGGGACATCTGAATTCACGTGCTTGTAGGCAACCGAGAGCGGGCTCTCACCCGAGTGGGGGACCGCCCCTGTGATCATCTCGAATAAAAGAATGCCGGTGGAATAAATATCAGATCGGGCGTCCGCGTCACCGTGCTCAACCTGCTCGGGGGAGAGGTAACTGACGGTGCCAATAATCATGCCGGTCGTGTGGGTGGATTCAGTCGAGGTCACCGCACGGGCTAAACCAAAGTCAGCGACCTTTACCCGGCCGTCATCTGAGATCAAAACATTTTCGGGTTTGATATCGCGATGCACAAACCCAGCACCGTGCGCTGCAGTGAGCGCCTCAATGACCGGATCAAGTAGCACAAGTGCCTGCTCCGTTGACAGGGGTCCATATTCGTCTAGGACGTCGCGCAAGGTGCGGCCAGGAATATATTCCATGGCCAAGTACACGTGTGTTTCTGAACTTCCCTGGTCGTAGACCCCGACAACATGTGGGTGAGAAAGGCGCGCGGCACTTCGGGCTTCTCGTTGAAAACGAGCCACGAAACCTGGATCATTAGCCAAATGCGGGTGCATCACTTTGAGGGCGACCACCCGGTCCAAGCGCAAATCGGTAGCGAGATACACGGTGGCCATCCCGCCCCGAGCAAGCAGTGAGGTGACCGCATACCGCTGATCCAGGGTTTGGCCGATCAGGCCACCGGGAGCAGAAGGATCCATTCTTAGGAGTCTATGCCGGTTCCATGAGGGAAATGGTTTGCCACGCCTTAGTCAAGGTTGAGCAGGGCTAGTGCCAAGGCCAGACGCTCAGGGGTCGATCCAGAGAGCAGCGGGATGCTCCCGGTCAATATTTCTGCGGATTCGGTGAGGTAATTCACAATCAGATCATGCATGTGAGCACGCACGATCTCGCCGTCACGTAATGGGTCAGCGCGCCACGGAAAATCAATATCGCACAGGAATATCTGGTCGTAGCGATCAAGAAGGTCCCACTCCAAATGCAGATCAGACCCAAAATATTCCAGGGAATAAAATCCCGTGGTAATCGCAGCGGGATCACACACTAAGACCTCGAATTGAGTGGCCGCAGCATCTTCGAGAGCAATTTGGCCCTCGATAATCGCCTCTTGGTCGGTAAAGTCCGGGGTTCGCCCGTGTTCACTGCACCAAATCCGTAAATATTCGGTCACCATTGCTGCGTTGTAACCCAGATCGCGCAGGGCGGAGGTCAATTCGATGGCCAGGGTTGTTTTCCCGGAGCTCTCGGCCCCGAGCAGGGCAATGCGGTGGGTCTTCGTAACCCGGATGGGGGGATCCACAATTTGCTCAGAGGTCACAATAGGCAAGTATGGACCCGTGGAAGATTTCATGGACTTTGGGCGCTGGAGCTATGTGGCGGTCCTGGTCTTTGTGATCCTGGGATCAATTTGGCTTGAAGTATTTCTTCGTAGCCGGGTCCTGCATCGACCCAAACGAGTCCTATTCACCATTTTTCCGGTGCTACTCCCATTCTTGCTTTGGGACGCGTATGCAATCGGTCAAGGTCATTGGTACTTCGACGAGTCACGAATTCTCGGGGTCTATCTTCCCGCTGGAATCCCATTCGATGAACTTCTGTTCTTTATCGTGATTCCATTCGCTTCGATTCTTACGCTAGAGGCAGTGCGCAGTGTCAAAGGATCAAAATCACGGCGTTGGCTTGTGGGAGACGAAAAACCATGACCTATACCGCAATTGGAGTGCTCGCGGTCGCGATTGCTGTCCTTTTCGACCTCTTCGCCGTCAAAACCCGGATGCTCACCCGGCCAATCTTTTGGCTCTCCTACGCAATCATTGTCTTTTTTCAACTCATTACCAATGGCTTGTTCACGGGTACCCAGATTGTGAAGTACGACGGCTCAGCGATCATTGGCGGTAGTTCACCGGCGGATAGCGCGCCCACATTTCTGGGCGACGGGCGGATAGCTTATGCCCCCGTTGAAGATCTACTTTTTGGATTTTCCCTGATCCTGCTTTCACTCAGCCTGTGGGTGTTCTGGGGTCGGCGGGGTCTTGACCGCACCCCGACCTCGGGACCACCGATCTGGCGCCGGTAAAACTACCTGCCGGCTCGTGCACCACAGGTAGTTATCTAAGTCGGGTTGATTCCCTGAACTTTTCCTGGACCAAATTTGCGGCGGGCCTTGCGGGCGTGGCGCCAAGCCGGGAAAGCGACCCAGAACTTGGTGCGTGGAGAAACACGGGCACGCTTTGTGAATACCTGGAAATCAATCTCTTCGACTTTATTGGCGATTCCGCAGTACAGGATCCGTGCGGCGTCGATGCAGTCACGCGAAGAAGGGTGCAGCATTTCGATTCCGGCGCGTGACTGCCCTTCGAGCCTGCGTACCCGATCAATTTGGTGACGCAAAGCCGCTTTAATGTTTTCGGTGAGTTCACGTTCCTCTAAATCAGCGCGGGTCACACCGAACCTTTCAAGCTCATCAAGTGGAAGGTAGACGCGACCACGGTCCAAGTCTTCATTCACATCGCGGATGAAGTTTGCTAACTGGAAAGCAACACCCAGGTCCTTTGCGTATTCGTAGGCTTTGGGGTCGGTTGGTTCCAAAATGGGGAGCATTTGCAGTCCAATTACGGCAGCCGACCCATACACGTATTCATAAAGATCGTCGAATGTTTGGTATTCGGTGACGGTGAGATCCATGGTCATGGAATGTAAAAAGGCGTCAAAAAGATCAAGAGGAATATCCCAGCGACGGACGGTATGTACGACAGCGCGGCACACCGAATCAGTTGATTCGCCGCTGTGGACATCGGCCATAAACGCCTCACCCCACGTTTTCAGCCAATCAGCTTTCTCTTGATCGCTCAAAGTTGAATCAAGGTCGTCAACTATTTCGTCGGCATAGCGAGCGAATCCGTAGAGAGCGTGAACATAGGGGCGTTTGCCTGGTGGAAGAAGAAGTGTCGCGAGGTAATACGTTTTTCCGTGCTTGGCATTGAGCTCTCGACACACTTCATATGATGCAATGAGATCGGGGTCGCTAATCCCCGCTTCTCGGTATTCCTTTTCGTGCAGGCGATTCACCGAGTGGCTCGTGACCGGTAATTACGGTCCTTGCCGGTGATGCGCTCTGCGGCAAGCCGACCTGAGATCAACACCATGGGGACACCGACACCAGGCTGGGTACCTGAACCGGTAAACACGACGTTTTCGCCCCACATATTGCCGGGTCGGAACGGACCGGTTTGACCAAATGAGTGGGCTGATGCGAACGGAGCGCCACGCTCCATGCCTTGGTCGGCCCAATCCTGAGGGGTGGTGATGTTGTCGACTTCGATTGAGTCAGTTAAACCGACGTAGCCGCGTTCCTCCAGCACCCGGTAGCACTCATCTCGGTAACGAGGCCCAATTTCTTTCCAGTCGATTGAGGCATCAAGATTTGGGGTGGGGAACAGAATGTAATAGAGCTCCCTGCCTTCGGGCGACAGGCTCGGATCAGAGAAACTTGAGTTTGTCACCAAGATGCTGGGATCGGTCATCAATTTCTTCTCATCGATCAACTCGGTGAAAACATTCTTCCAAGACTTGCCGAAGTGAATATTGTGATGGGCGATTTGTGAGTACTTCTGGGTCGAACCAGCGATTATGACGAAGGCAGACGGTGAGTAGTTGAGACGCTTAACCGACCACGGCTCGGTGCCAATGAGTTCTCGGTAAGCAACGGGAAGGTCGGGGTTGAGGACCACTACATCGGCCTCCATGAATTCACCGTCGCTGGTCAGTACTCCCGATGCCCGGCCGCCACTATGAACGACCGATTCCACGGTTGTGTTGTATTTGATGGTGACACCGTGCTTTTCCAATGCGCCCGCCATTGCTTTGGGGACAGCGTGCATTCCGCCTTTCGGGAAGAAGACCCCGGCAACAGAATCCATGTACGCGATCACGGCATAAATTGCCAGCGCGTCGTAGGGGGAGAGACCGGCATACATTGCTTGAAAGGAATAGATCCGCTCGGTGCGGGGGTCTTTCATGTATTGACGTACTTTTGGCGTCAGTTTACGAAAACCACCAATGGCGAAAAGTTTCGCGAGATTGGGAGTGAGCAGGTCTAGGGGTGAATCAATATTGCGGTCAATGAAGTCTGACATCTCGTACTTGTACAGTTTGGAAACAAAGTCAACATATTTGCGAAAGCCTTGGGCTTCTTCGTCACTGATTACTTCTGAGATTTCTTGGGCCATTTGATCAACGTCGCTGAACACATTCAGGATTGATCCATCGGCGTAAAAAGCGCGGTACAGGGGCGAGACTGGCTCAAGGGTGAGCCAATCATCCATATTTTCACCCAATGAATCAAAGCAGTCGGCGATCAAGTCGGGCATGGTCAAAACACTTGGACCCGTGTCGGCGTGGTACGTGCCGCTCTCTGACTTCATTTCGATGCGTCCGGCTCGGCCACCGGGGATCGCTTCTCGCTCGACAATGGTGACAGTTCGCCCGGCGCCGGCCAATCGCATTGCCGCGGAGAGACCGGCGAGACCGGCGCCCACAACGATTATGTTCTCGGTCGGGCCAGAGACAGTTCGCTGGGTCGGAAGTAGGCGAGACACAAATGAGTTCAACATTTTTCTATAGATTCCTTTGAACGGCGTTGTGGGCAAGCTCGGTGAGTGAGATCACCGCAGCGGGGTCAAGTGGTGCGTGCTCTAGAGCCGCAAGTGATTGCTTGAGCAGGTCGGCAATCAAGTTTTCGGTGAAGTCAAGGGACCCCGTGTCGCGAATAATTGCCCGCAACGTGTCAATCCCGTCGAGGCTGAGATGTGCGTCACCGAGGAGTTCGTGAATTGAGCGCAGTTGGCTCGGATCGGCCCGCTCAGTTGCAATAGCAATCAACACGGTTCTTTTGCCCTCTCGGAGATCGTCGCCCGCTGGCTTGCCAGTAACTGTGGGGTCACCGAATACGCCGAGAATGTCGTCGCGCAATTGGAATGCTTCACCCAGTGGTAGGCCATAGCCGCTATAGGCGTCAAAAACTTCAGGCGGGGCGAGTGCCAAAGCGGCACCGATGTGCAGTGGACGCTCAATGGTGTATTTCGCGGACTTGTATCGAACTACGCGCAATGCGCGCTCCACCGAGCCACCACCACGAGCCTGTTCGAGTAAATCCAGGTACTGACCGGCCATCAGCTCTGTGCGCATTTCGTTGTAGACATTTTTCGCAGCATCGAGATTCTGTGCGGGGAGTCCACTGGTGAGCAAGAGTTGATCAGCCCACGACAGGCACAAATCGCCCACGAGGATCGCGGCACCCTCACCGAATCGATCCGGGTTCCCCTGCCATTGGCTTGCTCGGTGCAGGCTGGCGAATTGGCGGTGCGCAGCCGGTAGCCCGCGTCGGGTGTCAGAGCCATCCATTACGTCGTCGTGGATCAGGGCGCACGCCTGCAGGAATTCAAGGGAACTCGCCGCGGTGATAACGCCTTCACGGTGCTGCGAGTCGCCAAAGGCCGCACTCCAACCCCAGTAACAAAATAGGGGGCGGAGCCGTTTGCCACCATTGAGCAGGGACGTAACGCTGTCCCACAACGGCAAGGTGTCCTCGTAGATTGACTCAAGAATTGGCTTTTGCTCGGCTAAAAACTGATCCAGACTAGCTTGGATCCGTGGGCGAATGTCCGTGGCGACCGAACCGCCTTTGACCTCATTACTCACCCGCCTAGCCTATTACCTTCGGGTACTTGGCACCCACCGACGAGCATCTGCCGCATTGATTGGTGGGCTACAGAAACCGCCTTGGTAACACGCGCAAGATACCTTTACCTCAGGGAAAGCGGCAGTCACCAGATTGGCGGAGCGTTTACGACCGGTGGGGAGGGGCGCACATGACACTTGAGTCTTTGGCTCTGGCCACGCTCGTGGGCGCCTTAATCGTGTTAGTTGCCATCTTTGCGGTTCGATTTGCCGGCAAACTAGGGGTCCCTGGTCTGCTGCTCTACCTAATCCTCGGCATGGTTTTGGGCGCCACGATCCCAGCACTGTCCCTTGATGATGCGACGCTGGCAACAGTCCTGGGCTATTCGGCATTGGTGTTGATTTTGGCCCACGGCGGATTAACAACCAGGGTTGATCAATTGCGCCCGGTGCTGGCACCATCGCTGGCCTTGGCTTCCGTGGGAATCGCGGTAAGTATTGCCGTAGTGGCGTTGCCCCTGATTTTCATTTTTGATTTCGACCCACAGTTGGCGGTGGTTCTGGGAACGGTGCTCGCCGCGACCGATGCCGCGGCAGTTTTTTCAGTATTGCGTCGGATGAGAGTCACCGAAAAAGTTCGTACGCTTTTAGAAGCTGAAGCAGGGTTTAACGATGCACCCGTTGTGGTGATTGTCAGTATCGTGGCAAGTGGCGCCTGGGAACAGACGGCCGCATGGACGATTCCGTTTCTGGTTGTCGCTGAAATTATTGGAGGAGCCGCAGTAGGAATCGCAGTCGGCTACCTGGGCCGCTTTATTTTGCCCCGATTGGCATTACCGGGAGTCGGCTTGTATCCGATTGCCGCATTAGCCCTGATCGTGTTTTCGTACGGGGCGGCTTCGGTGCTGCATTCATCGGGGTTCATGGCCGTGTACATCTCGGCGATCCTGATCGGCTCTGCAAAGCAGCTTCCACACCGAAGGTCAATTCTAGGCTTTTCCGACGGCCTTTCCTGGATTGCTGAAATCGGGCTCTTCGTGATGCTGGGTTTGTTGGCCGATATCGGCCGTTTGCCAGAGGCGATTCCACTCGCGGTGGGATCTGTACTCCTGCTCATTTTTGTCGCCAGACCCTTGGCCGCCATCGTGTCACTCTTACCATTTCGCATGGGTGCCAGAACAATTGCTTTTGTTTCTGTTGCCGGATTGCGGGGAGCGGTACCGATTGTTTTTGCCGCCATCCCGTTAGGATTTGACGTCCCAGGGGCCGAACTTATTTTTGATGCCACCCTGATCGCGGTGCTGCTCCTGCTACTGATTCACACACCATTCATTCCAGCGATGGGTCGCAAAATCGGAGTGTGTTTACCCGACCAGGTGCGGGAACTAGAAGTGGAGAGCGCTCCGCTGGACGCAATGTCAGCGACAGTGTTGGGAGTTGACGTACCAAAAGGATCGGCGCTGGTCGGGGTCTTCGTCAT
>DEZY01000049.1:11085-15743 GCA_002365735.1 Actinobacteria bacterium UBA3120 | reverse complement strand
AGCTCGAGTTTTCGAGAGAGAACAGTCGGCCATGGCGGCTCTTGAGGACGGCACCATAAAGGCTGGCGATGTAGTGGTGATTCGCTATGAAGGACCCAAGGGTGGTCCTGGTATGCGCGAAATGCTGATGATCACGGGTGCAATCAAGGGGGCCGGGCTAGGTAAAGAGGTACTCCTGATCACTGATGGTCGATTCTCTGGCGGGACGACCGGGCTGTGCGTAGGTCACGTCGCTCCTGAGGCGGCGGACGGCGGCCCAATCGGATTAGTGGTTGAGGGGGATCGGATTTCCATCGATTTGGTGGCCCGCAATCTTGAGCTTCACGTGGATTCAGCTGAGCTTGAGCGGCGAAGGGCGGCATTTACACCATTACCCAACAGATATACGCGTGGAGTACTGGCCAAATACGCGAAATTGGTGGGGTCAGCATCACGGGGGGCGGTTCTCGATTAGGCGCGGACAGGTGAACTAGACGGTTGCTCCCAAGGTCGCACGTGACAAGCGAGGACTAACGCGTTATGGTTCTCACGTGTTACACAGGCCACTCGTAGTTATTAGGCGCACGGGCTAAGCAGCAGCCAGAATCCGTGCGCAGCCCTCCGCAGCCCTTAGGGGTCGGGGGGTTTTTTATTATCGAACCAGGAGAGGAGGCGCGGCGATCGTGAGTACTTCGCATTCGGCGAGCCGTGATGTGAGCCCGGAGCCGGTCCACATGACGGGAGCCCAGGCTTTGATCGCATCATTGGAGGCCGCCGACGTCGATGTTGTTTTCGGCATCCCCGGGGGAGCGATTCTGCCGGCCTATGACCCCCTGATGGACTCATCTAAGGTCCGACACATTTTGGTGCGCCACGAACAGGGTGCCGGACACGCTGCTGAAGGGTATGCAAGTGCGACCGGTCGGGTGGGAGTGTGCATGGCTACAAGTGGTCCAGGTGCAACCAACTTGGTCACCCCGATCGCTGACGCATACATGGACTCCGTCCCCATGGTCGCAATCACCGGGCAGGTCCCCAGTGCTTCAATTGGCACCGACGCATTCCAGGAAGCCGATATCCGGGGCATCACGATGCCGATTACCAAACATAGTTTTCTAATCACTGACCCTGCCCAGATCCCGAAGGCGATCGCCGAGGCATTTCATTTGGCATCAACGGGTCGGCCAGGTCCAGTGCTCGTTGACATCGCTAAAGACGCCCTGCAAGCCCAGACAACATTTATTTGGCCAGAGTCGATTGACCTTCCCGGCTACAACCCTCGCACCCGACCGCACTCCAAACAAATCCGCGAGGCCGCGAAGTTAATTCTTTCCAGTCGGCAACCGGTGCTCTACGTAGGTGGCGGGGTTATTCGAGCGAATGCTTCGGCTTCCCTTCGGGTCTTGGCAGAATTAACTGGAATTCCCGTGGTAACAACATTGATGGCTCGAGGAGCTTTCCCAGATTCCCATACTCAACATTTGGGCATGCCCGGTATGCACGGAACGGTCGCGGCGGTCGGCGCATTGCAAAAAGCTGACCTGCTAATTACTTTGGGTGCTCGCTTTGATGACCGAGTGACAGGAAAGCTGTCTTCTTTTGCGCCCAACGCTGCAATCATTCATGCGGACATTGACCCGGCTGAGATTGGTAAGAATCGCGAAGCCGATATTCCAATTGTGGGAGATGCGGCTGAAGTCATTACGGAACTCATAGCTGCAATCAACGCCGAAATTGAACTTGGAAATATCGGAGACTATGCGGGTTGGTGGTTGCAGCTCAATCGGTTGCGGGAGACATACCCATTGGGGTACGACCTGCCCACTGATGGGACCCTTTCTCCCCAATACGTAATTGAGCGCCTCGGCATAATTTCCGGCCCCGAATCGATCTATGCGGCGGGCGTGGGGCAGCACCAAATGTGGGCTGCGCAATTTATTGGTTACGAATACCCCGGTACATGGTTGAACTCGGGTGGGGCCGGAACCATGGGCTACTCGGTGCCCGCAGCGATGGGCGCGAAAGTGGGTTGCCCTGACAAAACCGTGTGGGCGATCGACGGTGATGGTTGCTTCCAAATGACAAATCAGGAACTTGCCACCTGCACTATCAACGACATTCCGATCAAAGTTGCGCTAATTAACAATTCAAGCCTTGGCATGGTGCGGCAATGGCAAACGCTTTTCTACAACGAGCGCTACTCAAATACGGATCTCGAATCGCACCGATTCCCCGATTTTGTGAAGTTAGCGGAGGCGTATGGTGCATATGGACTTCAGTGTGACAACCACGAATCGGTTGACGCGACCATTGAAAAGGCACTAAGTCTCAACGATGCCCCAGTGGTAATTGACTTCGTGGTCCACCGAGATGCAATGGTGTGGCCCATGGTTGCTGCGGGTACCGGAAATGACGAAATCCTTTATGCTCGCTCACTCGCGCCAGATTGGGGGAGTGACGACTGATGTCTCGACACACACTGTCCGTCCTCGTTGAAGATCAGCCGGGCGTTTTGGCCCGAGTGTCCAGCCTGTTCTCGCGCAGGGGCTTCAACATTGAGTCACTTGCCGTGGGACCAACGGAGCTGCCTGACGTATCCCGCATGACAATTGTGGTGAATGTGGAGGATCTGCCACTCGAGCAAGTCACTAAGCAACTGAATAAATTGGTCAATGTGCTCAAAATTGTTGAACTTGATGCACAAGCATCCGTTCAGCGCGAGATTCTCTTGGTCAAAGTGAACGCGGACCTCGAGTCGCGCAGCCATATTCTGGAAACAGTGCAGCTTTTTCGGGCAAAGGTGGTCGATGTCGCACAAGATGCCGTCACGATTGAAGCAACGGGCGCGCACGATAAATTAGAGGCTCTGCTCAAAGTTCTTGAGCCTTTCGGAATTCGGGAATTGGTGCAGTCAGGTATGGTCGCAATGGGGCGTGGTTCACGTTCCATAAGCGATCGCAGCGGGCGTCCATCCGAAAAAACTACATAACAAGACCAATAAATCCAATACACAAAAAGTAGGAAACCCAATCAGAAGGAGAGCCCCCGTGGCCGAATTGTTCTACGAAGTTGATGCTGATCTTGATGTGATCAAGGGTCGCAAAGTTGCGGTAATTGGCTACGGCAGCCAAGGACATGCCCATGCACTCTCCCTCAGGGATTCGGGGGTCGATGTGCGCGTGGGGCTGGCCGAAGGGTCAAAGAGTCGAGCCAAGGCCGAGGCCGATGGATTGCGAGTAGTTGATCCGGCAACAGCGGCCACCGAAGCCGATCTGATCATGATTTTGGTTCCTGACCCGGTCCAAAAGAAGGTTTTCGAGGACTCGATTGAACCGAATCTTAAGGAAGGGGATGCGCTCTTCTTCGCACATGGATTCAATATCCGTTTCGAATACATTAAGCCGCCGGCATTTGTTGACGTCGCCATGGTTGCTCCAAAGGGTCCAGGCCACCTGGTCCGTCGTGAGTACTCAGCTGGACGCGGGGTTCCCGTATTGGTCGCAGTTGAGCAGGATGCCAGTGGCAACGCGTGGCCGTTGGTTCTGAGTTATGCCGCGGCAATCGGTGGCCTCAAGGCCGGCGCAATCAAGACCACCTTCACCGAGGAAACAGAGACTGATCTTTTTGGTGAGCAGGCCGTGCTCTGTGGCGGGGCGTCTCAACTGGTCATGTATGGCTTTGAAACTTTGATTGAGGCTGGCTACCAACCTGAGGTCGCATACTTCGAGTGCCTTCATGAACTGAAACTGATCGTTGATCTGATGTATGAAGGCGGAATCGCTAAGCAGCGTTGGAGCGTCTCCGACACTGCCGAATTCGGTGATTATGTTTCTGGTCCCCGTGTGATTGATGCAAAAGTCAAGGAAAACATGCAGGCGGTCCTAGTCGACATTCAAAACGGCAATTTTGCGGAACGCTTTGTGAACGATTACAACAGTGGTAGCACCGAGTTCCTTGAGCTTCGCGCAAAAGGTGAAAAACACCCAATTGAGGCGGTCGGTCGCACTCTGCGGTCCATGATGGCGTGGGTCTCGGGCGATGACACAGACTATGTGGAAGGTTCCGCCCAGAGGTAAGTGTTCCTTGGGTAAAGGCTCAAGAGGATCGTGATTGCTCGGTCGTTAAGATTGGGCTGTGACTAAACCACGCGTACTCATTGCCGAAGAACTTTCACCCGCAACAGTCGAGGCACTGGGTCCAGATTTTGAGATCATCACCTGTGACGGCGCGAACCGAGCCGAGTTGCTCTCTGCGATCGTTGACGTGGACGCGATTCTGGTTCGTTCTGCCACAATGGTGGATGCGGAGGCACTCGCAGCGGCTAAGAAACTCAAAGTAGTCGCGCGTGCTGGTGTGGGACTCGATAACGTTGATGTGAAAGCGGCAACTCAAGCTGGCGTTATGGTTGTCAATGCGCCCACCTCGAATATCGTCAGTGCCGCTGAGTTAGCCGTCGGGTTGCTCCTGGCCAGCGCCCGTAACATTGCTCCAGCCAATGAGGCCTTGCATAACGGCGAATGGAAACGCAGCAAGTACACCGGCGTGGAAGTCGCTGACAAAGTCATTGGAATAGTGGGACTTGGACGTATTGGCGTTCTGGTTGCGCAAAGATTGAGCGCATTTGGTGTGCGTCTGATCGCATACGACCCCTACGTGCAACCGGCTCGTGCGGCGCAGCT
>DEZY01000049.1:8031-11012 GCA_002365735.1 Actinobacteria bacterium UBA3120 | reverse complement strand
TGTGCGGCGCAGCTTGGGGTCCGAATGGTGACTTTGGACGAATTGCTTGCCGAGAGTGATTTCATCACAATTCACTTACCCAAGACGCCTGAAACCGTCGGTCTCATCGGTGAAGCTGAATTGCGCAAAACCAAACCGACCGTGCATATCGTTAATGCGGCACGTGGTGGAATCATCGACGAAACGGCCCTGTACAACGCGATCGTCGACGGGCGGGTTGCTGGTGCGGGACTAGATGTGTACGCAAAAGAGCCCTGCACGGACTCCCCACTTTTCACACTTGAGACGGTTGTTGCAACACCGCACCTTGGTGCTTCTACCGATGAAGCTCAGGAGAAGGCCGGTATTTCTGTGGCTCGCTCAGTGCGATTAGCCCTTGCCGGTGAGCTAGTCCCTGACGCAGTCAACGTCCAGGGGGGTAACCTCCATGAAGAGATCAAGCCGTTGATCCCACTCGCTGAAAAGCTAGGAGCGATTGCGTGCGCTCTCGCCGATGCGGCAATTGTTAGCGTTGAAGTTGAAGTTCGGGGTGCAGTTGTTGAGCACGATGTAAGGGTTCTTGAATTGAGCACAACCAAGGGAGTCTTTCAGACGCTGGTCCATGATCCAGTCTCATTTGTGAATGCACCGGTACTGGCTGAACAGCGGGGAGTAGAAATCTCGCTGAAGACCGATTCATTTAGTGAGGATCACAAGAACTTGCTCACGGTCTCTATTACTCAAACAGATGGTGCCACTGTCAGCATTTCTGGAACGGTCGCAGGGAGTGCGCATCTGCCCAAAGTTGTCGAACTCAATGGTTTTGACATTGATGTGCCAGTGAGTACACACATGGCGTTCTTTCGGTATCACGACCGACCTGGAGTAGTCGGTCAGGTCGGAAATCTGCTGGGTAATTCAGGTATCAATATCGCAGGGATGCAAGTCAGCCGAGACGATGAAGGACACGCGCTGATGGTGCTTACAGTTGATTCTTTGCTCACCCACGAACTTATGGATCAAATCATTACGGATATTGGAGCACATACGGGCAAAGCGGTCACACTCTAAATTCGCTTAGCCCGATTCATGGCACTGATAATCCCTTTAAGTGACGAAGTCGTGGTTGACGGATCGATGCCAACGCCCCACAGCACCTGACCGTCGACAGCGCATTCAAGATAAGAAGCTGCTGTTGCATCTCCACCAGCGCTGAGCGCGTGCTCGGTGTAGTCCAAGACGCGAACATCGACTCCGTATTCGCCCATTGCCGAGCAAAAGGCTGCAATCGGACCGTTGCCAGATCCAATCAATGTGACTTGGTCGGCACCGTCTGTCATATTTGCTTCAATAGTCGTCTGACCATCGACGTCGGAGTCCTGCTTAACCGAGCGCAACGAGAAGCGGCCCCAGGGTGCCTGGGAGTCCGGCAAGTACTCAGAGGAGAAGGCATCCCACATTGCACTAGGGCTAATTTCCCCACCTTCGGAGTCGGTGACTTTCTGAATTACTTGGGAGAATTCGATTTGGAGCCGACGTGGAAGTTCGAGCCGGTGCTCGGTGCGCATGATGTATGCAACCCCGCCCTTCCCCGACTGAGAATTAACCCGAATAACGGCCTCGTAGGTGCGGCCCACATCTTGTGGGTCTATGGGTAGATACGGGACTTCCCAGCGGAAAGAGTTGATGTCCACGCCGGCGGCCTCGGAATCGGCTTTCATCGCGTTGAGACCCTTATTGATTGCATCCTGGTGGGATCCGGAGAAGGCAGTGAATACCAGGTCCCCACCATAGGGGTGACGCTCAGGTACCGGAATTTGATTGCAATATTCGACGGTGCGTCTGATTTCATCAATACCGGAGAAATTAATTTGTGGGTCAATCCCTTGGCTAAAGAGATTCATTCCAAGTGTTACCAGGCACACATTGCCGGTGCGTTCACCGTTTCCAAATAGGCACCCTTCAATGCGATCGGCGCCAGCTAAGTAGCCCAATTCTGCCGCGGCGACTCCTGTCCCGCGGTCATTGTGCGGGTGAAGTGAAAGGACAATTGATTCGCGACGATCGAGATGGCGATTCATCCACTCAATTGAGTCGGCGTACACATTAGGTGTGGCCATTTCAACCGTAGCTGGAAGATTCAAAATCACTTTGTGGTCGGGAGTTGGCTGCCATACATCTGTCACGGCATTACAAATCTTAAGTGCGAATTCGAGTTCCGTTCCCGTGTAGGACTCCGGGGAGTACTCGAAGTAGATGTCAGTGTCTGGTGTGACTTCCTCCGCATATTTCTTGCACACTTGCGCGCCATGCACGGCAATGTCAGTAATTCCCGCCTCGTCCAGCCCGAATACGACTCTCCGCTGGAGCGTCGAGGTCGAGTTGTACAGGTGCACAATGGCCTGCTTGGCACCTACCAGCGACTCAAATGTGCGTTCAATCAGATGTTCACGTGATTGGGTAAGCACCTGGATCACGACGTCATCTGGGATTTTGTCCTCTTCGATTATTTGGCGAACAAAATCAAAATCTGCCTGGGAAGCGGATGGAAAACCGACTTCAATTTCCTTGTACCCCATGGATACAAGCAATTCGAACATTGCCATCTTGCGCGAAGGTGTCATGGGATCAATAAGTGCTTGATTGCCATCTCGTAAGTCCACAGCGCACCAACGAGGCGCCGAAGTCATGGTTTTGGTTGGCCAAGTGCGATCAGGAAGATCAATGGGGGCGAAAGGCTGGTAGCGCTCAAATGGCATACCGGATGGTTTCTGGCTGTTACGAGTTTCGTATGTGTGAGGTGTGTTCATGTCTGTCTCCGCGGCTCGTTGCTTTCGGCTGATTGAGGTAACCGGCTGATGCAGATCTTGGGATTGCACCAGGGTTGAGCACCCGCGACGAGGATCCGGTTGTTATGCCTCGGCGCGGCAGCGAAGTAAGGGGAGAAGTAGGCGCAACGGATTCACGTGTGACGAATCTGGTCCGGACGTGGCCTTCATAGT
>DEZY01000049.1:6471-7938 GCA_002365735.1 Actinobacteria bacterium UBA3120 | reverse complement strand
CCTTCATAGTCCACCTAGCCTAGCACCGATCGGCCTGTTGGCGAGCACCCACTAAAGTTCCCCCATGACCGGCAACTATTGCATCGCGCTTATTCCTGGGGACGGGATCGGAACCGAGGTGGTCGCTGAGGCAGTTAAGGTGCTCTCCGCAGTCGCCCCTATCGCCGGATTCACCTTCGAAACCACCGAATACGACTTGGGGGCTCGACGCTACATTGCCACGGGTGAGCTACTGCCCGACTACACCGTCGAAGAGCTGAGGGGAGCCGACGCCATTTTATTGGGTGCTATCGGCGATCCGAGTGTCCCATCGGGGGTCCTTGAGCGAGGGGTATTGCTTCCTTTGCGGTTTATCTTGGACCACCACGTGAACCTTCGTCCGGTCAAACTCTATCCGGGAGTGGTGGGTCCTTTAGCCGGCAAAGGCTCGAAGGACATTGATTTTATTGTGTGCCGAGAAGGTACAGAAGGCCCTTATGTCGGGTCGGGGGGCGTCCTTCGGCGTGGAACTGCACAGGAAGTTGCCACGGAGGAGAGCCTGAACACGGCCTTTGGTGTGGAGCGAATTGTGCGCGACGCATTTGATCGAGCATCAAGACGACCTCGCAAAAAAGTAACGCTCGTGCACAAAACCAATGTCTTGGTGTTTGCCGGTAGTTTGTGGCAACGTACCTTTGATCGGATTGCCGCGGAGTTCGCAGATATTGAAACGGAATACTTGCATGTTGATGCCGCTGCCATGTTCTTCTTAACCAACCCCGAGCGTTTTGATGTTGTCGTCACTGACAACCTCTTTGGGGACATTCTCACTGATATTGGCGCAGCAATCTGCGGCGGAATTGGTTTAGCTGCAAGTGGAAATATTGATCCCAGTCGCAATAACCCCAGCATGTTTGAGCCGGTTCATGGATCCGCTCCCGATATTGCAGGTCAAGGAAAAGCAGACCCCACGGCAACCGTCCTATCTGTGGCCATGTTGCTTGATCACATCGGCGAATCCCAGGCATCGCACTGGGTTGAAGAAGCCGTCGCCTTAGATCTTGCCCAGCGAGGTGCTTCAGCGCGTTCTACATCGCAAATAGGTGCAGCCCTCGTCAATGCGAGCGTGAAAGTGGCGGAGGGTAAATAGAATGTCTGGTTTATGGGAGATCGAAAATAGGACTGCAGGAGCGACACGTCGGATACGGGCCGAGCGAGAGGAAATTCTGGCGAATCCAGGATTTGGCAAGTTCTTTACCGACTCCATGGTGACTGCGGATTGGACAGCTGACAAAGGCTGGCACGATGCGCAATTGATCCCCTATGGTCCATTAAGTTTGGACCCGGCAACAAACTTCATGCATTATGGTCAGGCGATTTTTGAAGGGCTAAAGGCGTATCGCCACGAAGACGAAAGCATCAAAACTTTTAGACCATTTGAGAACGCGAGGCGTTTCGGGCGATCGGCTCGCCGCCTGGCTATGGCCG
>DEZY01000049.1:618-6381 GCA_002365735.1 Actinobacteria bacterium UBA3120 | reverse complement strand
ACCCGAAGAGCTTTTTGTTGCAAGTATCGAGGCGCTCGTTGAACAGGACCAAGACTGGGTGCCCGGAGGTCGCGAGCGATCATTGTATCTGCGCCCATTTCTCATCTCGACCGAAATTGGACTCGGTGTTCGGCCGGCAGATTCCTATAAATACCTCCTGATCGCATCTCCGGCGGGCGCATATTTTGCTGGGGGCATTAGCCCTGTTTCTGTGTGGATCTCTGACGATTATGTGCGTACCGCACCCGGTGGAACGGGCGAAGCGAAGTGCGCCGGGAATTATGCAGGGTCGCTACTTGCTCAAGCCGAGGCGGCTGCGCACGGATGTGACCAAGTGGTGTGGCTTGACGCCATTACCCGCGAGAAGATTGAAGAAATGGGCGGCATGAATCTCTACTTCGTCTACGGTTCGGGGGATAGCGCTCGAGTCATGACGCCTAAGTTGACCGGGACGCTGCTTCCCGGCATCACGCGCGAATCTCTACTGACAGTTGCCCAGGACCTTGGTATAGGGGTGGACGAAGGTGAAATCACCGTGGCAGAGCTCAGGGCAGGTTGTGAAAGCGGTGAGATCACGGAAGTCTTCGCTTGTGGAACGGCAGCGGTCATCACACCGGTAGGTCACGTAAAAAGTCGGCTCAATGGTTCATTTGAGGTGGATGGCGGCACGACTGGGGCGATTACCCTGGCATTACGCGATGCCCTACTTGATATTCAGTCGGGCAAAGTCCCCGATCGGCACAACTGGATGCACGCTCTCGTTGACTAGAACACGGCTTGTGCGGGTATTTTGAGTAAGTGTGGGAAAGGTGAGAACAAGTGTGGCAGGATAGGGTCGTGATCAGAACCGGAATCAAGATTAGATAGCGCGTCAATGTGACGCGCTGCCCTTCGCCTTGCGGAGGGTTTTTTCATGCCCGGAATGGAGTTAAGAAATGACGAAGAGCGATGCCTTCCACGTCTACGACACCACCCTGCGCGACGGGGCTCAGAGGGAAGGAATCTCCTATTCAGTCAATGACAAGCTTGCCGTCGCTCGTTTACTCGATGAATACGGTGTCGATTTCATTGAAGGTGGCTGGCCAGGAGCGATGCCTAAAGACACTGAATTCTTTGAAAAGGTTCGGGCTACGCCATTTCATAATGCCCAACTTGTCGCATTCGGTGCGACGCGCAAAGCGGGAGTGAAAGTAGAACAAGACGCGCAGGTTCAGGCGCTTGTTGACAGTGAAGCGCCCGTCATCACGTTGGTAGCAAAATCTGATCTTCGTCATGTCAAACAGGCGTTGAAGACAACGGGGGCGGAGAACTTGGCCATGGTGACAGACACGGTCCGTTATTTAGTGTCACAGGGCCGACGGGTCTTTGTGGACTTGGAGCATTTCTTTGACGGCTATAAAGCGGATCCCGACTACGCAGTTTCAGTAGTTAATGCAGCTTATGAAGCAGGCGCATCTGTGACAGTGCTGTGTGACACCAACGGTGGAATGTTGCCCACTGGAATTGAACGAATCGTTGGTGAAGTTGGTCAGCGTTCGGGTGCGAGACTTGGGATACATTGTCAAGACGACACTGCGTGCGCGGTTGCCAATACGTTGGCGGCAGTTGAGGCAGGAGTAACACATGTGCAGTGCACTGCGAATGGTTATGGAGAACGGACGGGAAATGCCGACCTGTTCGCAGTGGTAGCCAATCTGCAGTTAAAGATGGGCATCGATTGCATTCCGGCTGAGTCATTGTCTGAGACATATCGGGTGTCGCATGCGATCGCAGAGATCGCAAATATCGCACCAGACACGCACCAGGCATATGCGGGAGTTTCCTCATTTGCGCACAAGGCTGGACTGCATGCCAGTGCACTAAAAATTAATGCCGATTTGTACAACCATATTGATCCCGTGATCGTTGGCAATATTCAACGAGTGCTGGTCACTGAGATGGCCGGTCGGGCATCGGTGGAGCTAAAGGGAAAGGAGCTGGGGCTCGATCTGGGCGGAACTCCTGAAGTGGTATCAGCAGTTGTTAAGCGAGTGAAAGATTTGGAAGCACAGGGCTGGTCCTTCGAGGCGGCCGACGCTTCATTCGAGTTACTCGTACGTGAACAGCAGGGGGCCGAACGCAAATTTGCAGTGGAGTCATGGCGGACAATTGTCGAGCAGCGAGAGGACGGAAAAGTTGTCAGCGAAGCCACGGTCAAAGTGAATGCAAATGGCGAACGGCTAGTGTCTACCGGCGAAGGGAAGGGCCCGGTAAACGCACTGGACAATGCCCTGCGCAATGCTATTTCACAATTGTTTCCTGAATTGGGCAGACTTGAGCTAACCGACTACAAGGTTCGAATTCTTGAAGGAGTCAAGGGAACCGGCGCCATTACGCGTGTTCTGCTTGAAACGACCGACGGTGAGCGCGAGTGGACGACCATCGGTGTCCATGAGAATGTCATTGCGGCATCTTGGCAGGCACTCGACGACGCCGTTCATTACGGACTATTGCGAGGCAGTGCGTGAGATGCAACTGGTAAGAGCCGGTAGTGTTTGCGTGTGCGTATTTGTCGATTCACTCATGGTGAAGAAGTAAGTTTTGGGGTCCTTGACAACCTTGATGATCAAGGAGAACTCACAGACAATTCAATTATTGCAATTCTTAAGGGCCACCCCTTCGGCGAGCCTGATCCTGACGGTCGCGTGATTGCCGCGTCAGCGGTAAAGCTGTTAGCCCCGATCCTTCCCAGCAAAATTATCGGTATAGGTCGGAATTACGCGGATCATGCGGCTGAAATGAACAGTGAACTGCCTGCTGAGCCACTTATGTTCCTTAAGCCAAG
The DNA here is from genome assembly GCA_002365735.1 of Actinobacteria bacterium UBA3120. Classification (GTDB taxonomy): domain Bacteria; phylum Actinomycetota; class Actinomycetes; order S36-B12; family S36-B12; genus UBA4592. Next base: position 3,557 of record DEZY01000049.1, on the reverse strand, counting down.
TACGTCTGTAATTGGTCCAGGGCAAGTAATCACTCTTCCGAATCAGTCGTCCATGGTTCACCACGAAGCGGAGCTGGCGGTGGTGATCGGGAGGTTTTGTAAGGACGTGCCCCGTGAGCGGGTCGCGGAAGTAATCTTGGGTTTCACCTGTGCAAATGACGTAAGCGCCCGTGACGTGCAAGGCTCGGATGGTCAATGGAGCAGGGCGAAAGGGTTTGACACATTTTGTCCACTAGGTCCTTGGATTGAAACCGATCTTGATCCCAGCGACCTCGCCGTCACGGCCTATGTTGGTGATGAACTACGTCAGTCGGGCAGCACGAAGAACCTGATTTTTTCGGTTGTTGATCTTGTGAGTTATGTCAGTCACCAAATGACACTGCTGCCGGGAGATGTAATCCTGACCGGAACCCCGGCCGGTGTAGGGCCGATTGTTTCCGGAGATGAAGTCGAAGTTGCAATTGAGGGTATTGGGAGTTTGGTCAACACAGTGGAGCGTGCTAAATGAATGACATTCGAGTTCGTTTTTGCCCGTCGCCTACGGGAAATCCGCACGTTGGCATGATCAGAACCGCACTATTTAATTGGGCATTCGCTCGTCATGTGGGGGGTACTTTCGTTTTTCGAATCGAAGATACGGATGCCGCGCGTGACTCTCAAGACTCCTATGAAGCGCTGGTGGAGAGCATGCGCTGGTTGGGATTGGATTGGGACGAGGGGCCCGAGGTCGGGGGCGATCATGGACCGTATCGCCAATCCGAACGGATGGACATTTACGCCGATGTTGTTAACAGGCTGATTGAATCTGGGTTTGCCTATCGGTGCTACTGCAGTGCCGGCGAACTTGAGGCCAAGCGTGAAATCGCAGCGGCGCAGAAACGCACCCCAGGTTACGACGGCACTTGTCGAGAGTTGAGCCGAGAACAAGTTGAAATTTTTGTGGCGGAAGGCCGCCAGCCCGTAGTCCGCTATCGAATGCCGGGCACTGACTTTACGTGGAATGACTTAGTCCGCGGTGAATTGACTTTCCAAGCTGAGCACGTGCCCGATTTTGTTTTGGTCAGGGCAAATGGAGATCCGCTCTACACCTTGGTGAATCCGGTCGACGACGCGATGATGGGAATCACACATGTCCTGCGAGGAGAAGACCTGCTTTCGTCGACTCCACGGCAGCTGGCTTTATTCGAGGGGCTCAAGGCACTCGGTGTCGCCGAAGAAACCCCGGCATACGGGCATTTGCCCTACGTGATGGGTGAAGGAAATAAAAAGCTGTCAAAGCGTGATCCGGAATCATCGCTTGCCATGTACCGGGAAAAGGGTTACCTCCCCGAGGCGCTGCTCAATTACTTAGCACTTCTTGGTTGGTCCATGGGCAATGATGTCGAGTTTTTTTCTCCCGAGGAATTGACCCGAGCGTTTACTGTGGAACGTGTGAACCCGAACCCTGCGCGATTTGATCTTAAAAAGTGCACCTCAATCAACGGGGACTGGATCCGTCATTTAGAGCCGACCGATCTACTCGAGCGACTAGTTCCATTTTTAGAGTCAACTGGGGTAAGTTCAATGCCGATCAGATCAGAAGAACGAGATCGATTGGTGCAGGTGATCCCGCTAATTCAAGAAAGACTGGATACTTTAGGCGCAGCCCCGGAATTAATCGCGTTTCTGTTCACGACCGCTGCCCAAATTGAAATTGATCCCGATTTGTGGACATCTGAATCGGCTCAGGTCCTTCGTATGGCCGGAACGATACTTGAGAAACTGCCAGATTGGAATGCCGATGCGATCCAGGGCGCTCTGAGGGAGTCGCTGGTGGAAGGACTCTCACTCAAGCCCAAGCTGGCATTTGGGCCGGTTCGCACGGCAATTTGCGGGCGAAAAATTTCGCCGCCTCTCTTTGAATCAATGGAAATCTTGGGTAAAGCAGAGTCGCTGCTGCGAATTGAAAATGCCACGGCGCAGGCTGTGGGCGGACCTTTGAGCGAGTGATTTCGCGTCAGCGATAGACTATGGCGGCACCCGTGGGGTATGGGGTAATTGGCAGCCCAACTGATTCTGATTCAGTTAGTCTAGGTTCGAGTCCTGGTACCCCAGCGAATCGCGTGCAGACGCGATTTTTTTCATGGCCCCGTTGTGTAGTGGCCTAGCACGCCGCCCTCTCAAGGCGGTAGCGCGGGTTCGAATCCCGTCGGGGCTACAACGGTGGGGGAGTCCAAGTGGATTCCCCCGCTGCGTGGGTAATAAGTAGATCGTTGTGAGGATGGGAGCGTGGCATGAGTCGTACGTTGGCAGAAAAGGTGTGGTCAAACCACATCATTCACGAAGGTGAAGGCTTACCCGATCTGCTCTACATCGATCTGCACCTCATCCACGAAGTCACCAGCCCGCAGGCATTTGACGGTTTACGGGCAGCGGGTAGGCCGTTGCGCAGGCCTGATCTGACGGTAGCAACCGAAGACCACAATATCCCTACCTTTGATGTTGATAAACCGATTGCGGATCCAATTTCCCGGATCCAAGTAGAGACACTTCGCAAGAACTGCAAGGAATTCGGGGTCACGCTATTCCCACTCGGCGACGTCGAGCAAGGAATTGTGCACGTTGTTGGGCCACAGATGGGATTGACGCAGCCGGGCATGACGATTGTCTGCGGAGATTCTCATACAAGTACCCATGGCGCATTTGGTGCGCTGGCTTTTGGAATCGGGACGAGCGAAGTCGAGCATGTAATGGCGACTCAGGCGCTGCCGTTGAAGCCATTTAAGACTATGGCGATCAATGTTGAAGGTGCGCTCCCCGAGGGAGTTACCGCAAAAGACATCATCCTTGCTGTGATCGCGCAAATTGGTACTAGCGGAGGCCAAGGCTACGTTTTAGAATATAGGGGTTCAGCGATCAAGGCACTCTCGATGGAAGGCCGCATGACCGTCTGCAACATG
>DEZY01000049.1:0-468 GCA_002365735.1 Actinobacteria bacterium UBA3120 | reverse complement strand
GGAATGATTGCCCCGGACAGTACGACTTTTGATTACATCAAGGGGAAGCCACACGCGCCGTACGGCAAAGACTGGGAGTCCGCCGTTTCCTACTGGGAAACCCTCAACACCGATCCGGATGCACAGTTTGATCGAGAGATCACAATTGACGCGTCTACATTGCGACCCTTTGTCACCTGGGGAACCAACCCGGGACAAGGGTTGCCCCTAGATCAAGTAGTGCCCGACCCGAAAGAGGTCTCGGACCCGGTAGAACGAGCGGCTATCGAAAACGCGTTAGCGTACATGGACCTGCGCCCGGGTCAGCCGCTCAAGGAAATCGCTGTTGACACCGTATTTCTTGGTTCGTGCACAAATGGGCGGATCGAAGACTTGCGGGCAGCAGCACAAGTAATCAAGAACCGGAAAGTGGCTGACGGTGTGCGCCTATTAGTAGTACCGGGGTCAACCCGTGTGCGCATTGAGGCC
>DEZY01000025.1:299-16587 GCA_002365735.1 Actinobacteria bacterium UBA3120 | reverse complement strand
TACCCCCAGTTCGCTGGCTCCCGCTCGGCCCAGTTCACCCGCTGCCGCAGAGATCAGTTCCTCATTGGGAAGGTGGCTCACGGTTCCAGCCTAGGGGTTCAGGACGCGTGTGCTGGCACTCGGTTTGACAGAGTGCTAACTGTTGCGTAATATTTGCTTAGCACTCTCACCATGTGAGTGCTAACTCTAAGATCCAATTAGATAAGACCCAATTATTCGTAATCGCGCCCAGCTTTCGGGCTGGCGCCCACGAGCCGGAGGAATAAACCGTGTCGGTTTCCATTAAGCCCCTAGAAGATCGCATTTTGGTACAAACGCTTGAAGCGGAGCAAACGACCGCCTCAGGACTTGTTATCCCTGACACCGCGAAGGAAAAGCCCCAAGAGGGCAAGGTTCTCGCAGTAGGCCCAGGTCGTTTTGACGAAGATGGCGATAAGCGCATCCCCTTGGACATCAAGGTCAACGATGTTGTCATTTACAGCAAGTATGGCGGCACCGAAGTGAAGTACGACGGCCAAGAGTACTTGCTGCTGTCTGCTCGCGACGTGCTTGCAATCGTCGAGAAGTAAATCTACGAAGTAACTTCTCGCGCCTGTTGCTTGATTGTTTGGTGAGCCCCGCGAATCCTTTCGGAGCCGCGGGGCTCATCTCAATAAAAGACTCAACAAATCATTTTCCGCTAGCTAACTGAGGGACTAACACCATGGCAAAGATTCTTGAATTTGATGAGAGCGCTCGGCGTAGCCTTGAGCGCGGAGTTAATGCACTCGCTGATGCGGTGCGGGTAACCATTGGCCCTAAGGGTCGCAACGTGGTTATCGACAAAAAATGGGGAGCCCCCACGATCACCAACGACGGCGTAACAATCGCTCGAGAGATCGAACTCGAAAATCCTTATGAAAACTTGGGTGCACAACTGGCCAAAGAGGTGGCCACTAAGACCAACGATGTTGCCGGGGATGGAACCACCACGGCCACCGTGCTCGCACAGGCAATGGTGACTGAAGGTTTGAAGCAAGTTGCCGCAGGGGCAGCTCCCATGGCAATTAAACGTGGCATGGATGCGGGAGTGGCAGCTATTACTGCCGAACTAGCCAAGATGGCCCGTGAAGTCTCTGGAAAAGAAGAGATCACGAACGTGGCCGCTATCTCCTCGCAGGACCGTGAGATTGGTGAACTGATCGCAGACGCATTCGACAAGGTCGGCAAAGACGGCGTGATCTCAGTCGAAGAGTCCAGCACCACCGAAATGGAGATGGAATTCACGGAAGGGATGCAGTTCGACAAGGGCTACATCTCTCCATATTTCGTGACCGACCAGGAGAGCATGGAAGCTGTTCTGGACGACCCACGCATCCTGTTAGTTCAGGGCAAGATCTCTTCGGTTGCCGAAGTGTTGCCCTTGGTTGAAAAAGTTGTCGAGACCGGCAAGCCACTGTTGATTATTGCCGAAGATGTTGATGGCGAAGCGCTTTCGACCCTGGTTGTTAACCGGATTCGCGGAACTTTCTCCTCCTGCGCGGTTAAGGCTCCAGCGTTTGGTGATCGCCGTAAGTCAATCCTGGAAGACCTCGCTGTGCTTACCGGCGGTCAAGTCGTTTCAGCCGATATTGGTCTCAAGCTGGATCAGGTTGGTCTGGAAGTGCTCGGGAGCGCCCGTCGCGTTGTGGTTACCAAGGACAACACGACCGTCGTTGACGGCGGCGGAAGCGCAGAGGCGGTGGCTGATCGCGTTGCCCAAATCAAGAGTGAGATTGAGCGGTCAGATTCTGATTGGGATCGCGAAAAGTTGCAAGAGCGCCTTGCCAAGATTGTGGGCGGCGTTGTTGTGATCAAGGTTGGTGGTCACACCGAAGTCGAACTCAAGGAAAAGAAGCACCGAATCGAAGACGCAGTGTCAGCGACTCGCGCTGCAATCGAGGAGGGGATTGTTTCTGGTGGTGGCACCGCGCTTGTCCAGGCCGCGAAGGTCCTGGATTCTAATCTTGGGATGACCGGCGATGAAGCAACCGGTGTTTCCATAGTTCGCAAGTCGACCTCAGAGCCACTTCGCTGGATTGCCGAGAATGCCGGTGAGCACGGTTATGTAGTTGTTTCCCAGGTGGCCGCGATGCCGCCCGGGCACGGACTGAATGCAGCAACCGGTGAATACGGCGATCTGATTGCTCAGGGTGTAATTGACCCGGTCAAGGTCACCCGCTCGGCATTGCAAAACGCTGCATCAATAGCAGCAATGCTGCTGACTACTGAGGCCTTGGTCGTTGAGAAGCCAGTCGACGAAGAACCGCACGCTGGTCAGGGGCACCACGGGCACTCACATTAGTGAGTAGTTAGCGCAACTTCATGCAAGTAGGGGCGAGACCGGATATTCGGTCTCGCCCCTACTTGTGAGTGGTTGATTAGGAAGCCGTTGCGACCTGAACTTGGGAACCGGTCAATGCAGTGGTGATCTGGACTCCAAGGGCAGTATTTGCTGCCAAACGACCCGCATAGATGTCCTCGCGCTCGTCTTCGGTGAGACCGCCCCACACCCCGTAGGGCTCTTTGACGGCGAGGGCGTGCTGGGCGCACTGCAACTTGACCGGGCAGGCCCCGCAAACTGTTTTTGCCTTTACGTCTCGATTGACGCGGGCTGGGCCACGCTCGCCTTCAGGGTGGAAAAAAACATTGGGATCTTCGCCACGACACAGGCCAATCAGTTGCCAATCCCAAATGTCGGCATTGGGTCCGGGTAGCCGGGATACGTCAGCCATTTTGCCTCCTTATAGGTCCTGTAACGATGACCCAAGAATACAAAACGTTTCATAGGTTGGTCAATATAAAAGGGGGTGATATCGGTCACAAGATGCGAAAGTGGCCCTGATGGCTCATAATCTCGCCAATGCCAGCGATAAGTAATAGTCAATCTGATGCCGGCGGTCTATGGGTCAGCGTGGCCGTTGCCGCCCGTAGGTTGGGGGTAGCGCCGGCCACTCTGCGCACCTGGGATCGGCGCTATGGACTGGGGCCAAGTCAGCGCGAAGGGGGATCTCACCGGCGGTATTCGGTGGTCGATCTAGCCCGGTTGGACTACATGGCGGCTCTGATCCGTTCCGGAAGTTCGCCAGCGCAAGCCGCTGCCACAGCGCTGGCCCGCGAATTTACTCCGCAAGAATGCGCACCAATCGCTACCCGACCGGCGACGGTGATTGAGGGTGGCGCTGCACAGGGTCGAATTGGCGGCGGCAATGTTGTGGCAACCCCGGGAGGCGACCGCCGAACTCGAGGATTGGCAAAGTCAGCGAGCGCAATTGATCAGACTGCCTGTGCATCCATTATTTCTGAGTCACTGCATGACATTGGTGTGATATCCACGTGGGATGAATTGCTGATGCCGGTATTGAAAAGTATCGGCGACAAGTGGGAGCTTCGCGAGTGCGGAATTGAAGTGGAGCATGTTCTTTCCACGGCTGTTCAAGTCGAGCTATCGGCTTTCGCATTCAAGACTGCCACAGAAGCGAACCGCGGAACGGTGCTTTTAGGAGCGGTTGCGGGAGACGATCACCAGCTGCCGCTGTGGGCCATGGGAGCGGCTTTAGCCGAGCAGGGAATTCGATTCGTTCACCTCGGTGGGGGGTTGCCTCTGGAAAGCCTGAGCGATGTGATCTCACGCACAGGTCCCCGTGGGGTCTTCCTTTGGTCACAACTCGAAGGCTCGGCTGATGCCGACCGCCTTGACGGGCTTCCTTCCCTTCGCCCGAACCCCAGAATCGTGATCGGCGGGCCTGGCTGGCGCAATACGCCCCCCAGAGGGGTCCATGTAGCGGATAGCTTGGGCGCCGCGGTCGCGCTCATGAGCGAAATCATCGCCGACTAGCCTAGGGCTTTCACCCCGAGGAGGCCCCATGGTTGAGCGGACAAGCAAGGTTGCATTCCTTGGACTGACATTTGATGACGTCCTGCTCTTGCCAGGAATATCAGATGTTGTACCAAGTGAAGTGGACACAACTGCTCGGGTCACCAAAAACATTTCTGTCAAAATGCCATTGGTGTCCAGCGCGATGGACACCGTCACGGAATCCCGGATGGCGATCTCTATGGCGCGCCAGGGCGGTGTGGGTGTTCTGCATCGCAATCTGTCCATTGAGGCGCAAGCTGCTCAGGTAGATTTAGTTAAGCGCAGTGAAGCGGGAATGGTGCACGACCCCGTGACCTGCTTGCCGACCGATGTTTTGGCTGATGTCGATCGACTGTGCGGCCGTTACCGCATTAGCGGCGTTCCCGTAGTTGATCCGGATGGAACTTTGGTGGGAATCGTTACCAATCGCGACATGCGATTTGAAGACAATATGGCGCGCGCGGTAAGTGAAGTGATGACCCCAATGCCGCTTGTCACAGCACCAGTTGGTGTCGCCCCCCTTGATGCCCTCAATCTTTTAGCATCCAAGAAAGTTGAGAAACTGCCACTTGTCGACGCTGATGGGAAGCTACGCGGGCTATTCACGGTTAAAGACTTTGTAAAGATTGATAAATATCCACACGCTTCTAAAGATGCACTCGGTAGATTAATCGTGGGTGCAGCGATTGGCGTTGGAGATGACTCATTCACACGCGCAACAGCATTGGTCGACGCCGGCGTTGACTTTCTCATCGTAGATACAGCACACGGGCACTCACAAGCAGTGTTAGACATGGTTACTCGCCTCAAAAAAGCGTTTGATGTTGATATTGTTGGCGGAAACATTGCCACTCGCGAAGGTGCACAGGCGCTGATTGATGCGGGTGCTGACGGGGTGAAGGTGGGCGTTGGCCCAGGCTCAATTTGCACCACGCGGATTGTTGCGGGTGTGGGTGTTCCACAAATCACGGCTATCGAAGAAGCGGCATCGGTTGCCCACGCTGCAGGTATCCCTGTAATCGCAGACGGCGGGATTCAGTACAGCGGAGATATCGCTAAGGCAATTGTTGCCGGGGCAAGTATCGTAATGCTTGGTTCGCTACTGGCTGGGTGTGAGGAAGCGCCTGGTGAGGTCGTTTTTGTCAACGGCAAGCAATTTAAGTCCTATCGCGGCATGGGTTCTCTCGGCGCAATGCAAAGTCGTGGCGAAGCCCGTTCCTATTCAAGGGATCGTTACTTCCAGGATGACGTCCTCAGCGATGACAAACTTGTCCCTGAAGGAATTGAAGGCATGGTTTCCTTCCGTGGACCCCTTGAAGCAGTGGCCCATCAAATCGTGGGGGGCCTACGAGCTGCCATGGGTTACGCGGGTGCACACACCATTGCTGAACTTGGCGAGAAGGGCCGCCTAGTGCAAATCACGGCTGCGGGGCTGCGCGAGAGCCACCCACATGACATTCAAATGACAATCGAAGCACCAAACTACTCGGGACGGTAATCATGGTAGAGGTCATAATTGGCGGGACGAAGTCTGCTCGTCAGGGGTTTTCCTTCGAGGAAGTAGCGATCGCTCCGCAACGGCGAACGCGCGACGCTTCTGAGGTCTCAACTTCTTGGAACATCGACGCTTATAAGTTTGACACTCCTTTCATAGCGGCTCCCATGGATTCGGTAGTTTCACCGGACAGCGCTGTCACCATTTCACGTAATGGCGCCCTGGCGGTCCTTAACCTTGAAGGCTTGTGGGGACGATATGAAGATCCAACAATTTTTCTCCGTGAAATCGCACAGGTTGACCCCGATCAGGCAACGGCTTTACTGCAAAAGTTGTATAAGGATAAACCGGTAGATGCCGAACTGATCAAAAGCCGGATTGCCCAGCTCAAGGAAAGCGGGATCACGGTTTCTGTCGCGGTGTCACCCCAACGAACGGCGGAGCTCGCACCGATTGCTGCAAGTAGTGGAGCTGAGATTCTGGTAATCCGCGGAACAACCGTTTCAGCCGAGCACGTTGCTGCAAGTGGAGAGCCACTTAACCTCAAGAGTTTCATCTATGACCTTGATATTCCGGTAATCGTTGGCGGCTGCGCAACGGCGCAAGCGGCCCTTCACTTGATGCGAACAGGTGCTGCTGGCGTACTTGTTGGGTTCGGTGGTGGTTCGGCCCACACGACGGCGGAAGTTCTCGGTGTGCGCGTTCCGATGGCAACTGCAATCGCTGATGTTGCTTCAGCACGACGCGACTACCTTGATGAATCTGGTGGCCGTTATGTCCACGTGATCGCTGATGGGTCAATGGGAAACAGTGGAGATATTGTTAAAGCATTTGCGTGCGGCGCCGATGCGGCTATGGTCGGCTCGGTTCTCTCCCGCGGAACCGATTCACCTGGCGGGGGAACACACTGGGGTTCGGAAGCTTGGCACCCGACCCTGCCGCGTGGGGAGCGTCAGCCAATGAAGCAGGTGGGAACCCTTGACCAGATACTCAATGGCCCAGCCACAACCGGTGACGGCACCATGAACCTTGTCGGGGCGTTGCGTAAAGCAATGGCGACGACCGGCTACAGCGACCTGAAGGAATTCCAGCGCGTTGAAATGATTGTTTCCTAATCATGGCCGGGGTCATAGAAGACCTGAACTACTGGTGGCGGGTGAACCGGTTAGCGACAAACACTACTGGTGACTACATCACCATCACATCTCCCTACGGTGACAAATTGTATTCACTAGCGCTATCGAGTGAGAGTGATATTTCCACTGCCATACACACGGCAAAGGCCGCTCAAGTGGCATGGGGGAGCCTGGGTTTGAGGAATCGTGCAAGAGTAATCCTGCGTTTTCATGACTTGGTGCTCGCGCACAAAGACGAACTCCTGGACTTGATTCAGTGGGAGACGGGGAAACCTCGGCGCGACGCCAATGAGGAATTGCTGGACGTTATGCTCAATGCCCGCTACTACGCCCGGCACGTGGGGGCACTCAAAGATCGTAAACACTCGGGCGTTTTCCCCTTACTGATCAGCGCAATTGAGCGCCATGTGCCAGTTGGCGTGGTGGGGATTATTGCTCCATGGAATTATCCACTTACCCTTGCGGTGAGTGATGCGATCCCGGCGCTGCTGGCGGGTAATGCGGTGGTGCTTAAGCCGGACCCGCTGACATCAGCCACGGCACTTTACGTAATCGATTTGCTGTACCGTGCCGGATTGCCGGAGGGACTATTTGGTGTTGTGATCGGTGACGGGGAAAAACTGGGAGCACCGCTGATCAATCAAGTGAATTTTCTCATGTTCACCGGCTCCACCAAAGTGGGCCGAGTCGTTGCTGCTCAATGTGGTGAACAACTTATTGGTACAGCGTTGGAACTTGGTGGTAAGAACGCCATGATTATCCGTGCCGATTCGGACGTTGAAAAAGCCGCTGAAATCGCGACTCGGGCATGTTTTGGTAATACGGGCCAACTCTGCATCAGTATTGAACGGCTCTACGTGCACGAAAGTATTGAGCAGACATTCCTTGAATCGTTCGTGCGCAAAACCCGCGCGATGACCTACCAGGACAGCGTGGGTTGGGGAGGTTCTTTCGGACCGCTCATTAGCCCGGTTCACGCGGCTCGGGTCATGGCATTCATTTCTGATGCCCGTGATAAAGGTGCCAAAATTCACACTGGCGGTGAGTTGGCAGGTAATGCCACGATCGCTCCAACAATCATGACCGGAGTCACCGAGCAGATGAATGTGTGCCGAGACGAAACATTCGGTCCCGTGGTAGCGGTCAGCGCTTTCAGCAGCGATAGCGAGGCGATTGGTTTGGTAAATGATTCAGAGTACGGCCTCAACGCAAGCGTGATTTCTAAGAATAGGAAAGTTGCCCTCGCGATTGCCAGGGAACTTCACGCGGGGACAGTGAATATCAATGAAGGCTATGCGACTGCTTGGTCAACCCTTGGTTCGCCAATGGGTGGTTTTGGTGCATCAGGTCTTGGCCGCAGGCACGCGGTAGCAGGGATTTTGCAATACACGCAGTCACAAACAATTGCGACCCAAAACGCATTGGGATTTGGCCCACCATTTGGTCTTAATGATGAAAAGTGGGGGAATCTACTCACCGCGTCTTTGGGAGTAATGAAAAAAATCGGCTGGCGCTAAGGGCACCAGCCGATTCAATTACCAATTAGTCTAGGAAATCCCGGCTGCCTTCGCGACCGATCGCGCAGTAAGTACGCGGGCCAAATGCAAGCGGTACTCAACGTCAGCATCCTCGTCAGCGAATGGCGACAGGCCGTCCGATGCGTGCATTGAGGCTGCCTCAATTTCAGCAATCGAACTTGCACCCACAAGTGCTTGCTCGACAGCGCTGGCGCGGTGGGGTGTGCCACCAACATTGGTTAAGCCAATGCGCGCTTCTGCGATCTTGCCACCTTCCATTCGGACGGTCGCCGCAACACCAACGATGCTCCAGGCTTGGGCAGCGCGGTTAAATTTTTCGTAGTGTCCGCCCCAACCATCAAGCTTGGGAAACGCGACGCTCACCAGAATTTCGTCGGGTCCGACCGCAGTTTCAAACGGTCCTTGGAAAAAATCGGCCGCGGCAACGGTTCGTTGACCAGTCGCACCGGCAATGGTGAACTCGGCATCAAGGGCCAGTGCAACAGGTGGCTGATCGGCACGTGGGTCACTGTGCGCGAGGGCGCCACCTAGGGTTCCGCGGTGACGGATCTGCGGATCAGCGACACTCGCTGTTGCATCAGCGAGAACTTTGAGGCTGGACTTCACCGCTGGGTCGTTCATCACCGCGTGGTGGGTGGTTCCCGCTCCGATCACGATCTTGCCGCCTTCGTCCTTGATCCCCTTGATCTCAGGGATGCTGGAACAATCGACAACAACTGACGGAGCGTTTAGGCGGAGCCGAAGCACCGGGAGAAGCGATTGTCCACCGCCCATGAGCTTGGCATCTTCGCCACCTGCTGCCAGAGCTGCCAGAGCGTCTTGAACCGAACTTGCCTTCTTGTAATCAAAAGCGACGGGAATCATTATTTGCCTCCTTTGGCGGCTTGAATTGTTTTCCAGACGGTCATGGGCGTTGCCGGCATCAAAACGTCATTGACTCCAAGGTGCCGGATCGCGTCAACGATCCCGTTCATGATCGCTGGCGTTGATGCGATTGCACCGGCCTCACCAACACCCTTAGTTCCTAACGGATTAGTCGTTGAGGGCGTGCAGGTGGTGTCAGTGATGAAAGATGGCAAATCTGGTGCACTGGGAATCAGATAGGTAGACAGGTTTGCATTTTGTGGCTGTCCATCCTCGTCATAGCTCGCACCTTCATAGAGTGCCTGCGCAATTCCTTGGGCAACGCCACCGTGTACTTGACCTTCAACAATCATGGGGTTCACTTGAACACCGACGTCGTCGACGCAGACGTACTTGCGCAGGGTCACTTTTCCCGTCTCGGTGTCCACTTCCATAGCCGCAAGGTGGGTTCCATGCGGGTAAGAGAAGTCCTGCGGGTCAATTGTCGCCTCGGCGGAGAGAGTGGGTTCCACACCGTCAGGCAAGTTGTGTGCGGTGAAGGCCTCGAACGCGACCGCACCAAGTGGCTGGGCTTTTTCGGGGTCGCCCTTCACTTGGAACACCCCGTTTACGTAATCCAGGTCTTCTGGGCTGCATTCGAGTTGGTGTGCTGCGATTACTCTGGCTTTGTCAACCAGCCGCTCGCTTGCCGCCTTAATTGCCTGGCCACCCACTGCGAGGGATCGCGAACCGTAGGTGTCCATGCCGTATGGTGCACGGCCAGTGTCACTGTGCACAACCTCAATGTCCTCAACCGGAATACCCAGAATGCTAGAGGCAATCTGACTCCACGCTGTTTCATGGCCTTGACCGTGTGGGGAGGTTCCGGTGATGACTTCAACCTTGCCGGTTGGCAGGACCCGAACTGTGCAGTGTTCCCAACCACCCGCGACATATTTCAATGCACCAAGGGTGCGCGATGGAGCCAGGCCACACATTTCAGTGAAGGTCGAGATCCCGATTCCCAGCTGAACACGATCACCGGAATCTCGGCGACTCTTTTGCTCAGTTCGCAAACCTTCGTAATCAAAGAGTTCCAGTGCGCGAGCTGTTGCCAGTTCGTAGTTGCCCGTGTCATAGGTAAGCCCCGCAATTGTTGTGTAGGGGAACTCCTCGTGCTTAATCCAGTTCTTACGGCGAAGTTCCATGGGTTCCATACCCAGCTCCGCGGCAAGTTCGTCCATGATTCGCTCGATTGCATAGGTCGACTCAGGTCGACCAGCACCGCGATATGCATCAGTTGGTGTGGTGTTGGTGAACACACCCGTGCACTGGAAATCGTAGGCATCCATTTTGTAAATACCCGGATACATAAACATGCCAAGAAGGGGAACTCCTGGAGTAATGATTTGCAGGTAAGCGCCCATGTTGGCCTTCAGATCAACTTTAAGCCCAACCAATGTCCCGTCGGACTTTGCGGCGATCTCAATGTCTTGAATTTGATCGCGCCCATGATGGGTTGCCACCATGTCCTCGCTGCGGGTTTCGGTCCATTTCACCGGGCGTCCCAATTTGCGAGCCAACTGCGCAACCAGAATTTCTTCACGGTAGATCTGTAGCTTTCCCCCGAATCCGCCGCCGACATCAGGTGCGATGACGCGCAGATTGTTTTCGGGAATTCCAGTAACCAGTGCAATGAGTAGACGCAAAATGTGCGGAATCTGGGTCGAAGTCCACATCGTGATTTCGTCGGACATGCCCATTGGGGCAGCAACAACGCTGCGGGGCTCCATGAACGCAGGGATGAGACGTTGGTTAATGAACCGACGCTTGACAACTACATCTGCTTCTTTCACTTTCTCGTCATAACCGCCACCGAGGTTGTAGACGTAGCAAGTGTTGGTGCCCTTGTCCTCGTGAACCAATGTTGATCCAGGGCTGATTGCGCTTTCCATATTCACAACGGCCTGTAGCGGTTCGTAGTCAACTGACATTGCTTCGAGTGCGTCGACCGCGCTGACTGCGTCCGTGGCCAAAACAACCGCAACGCAGTCACCTACATGGTGGACCGTGTCTTTGGCAAGAGCGGGAAAGTCTGGAGCAACCATGTCGTCGGTCACTGGCCAGACGCAGGGAACCGAGCTATTTAGGTCCCCAAGTTCAGCTGCGCCAAATGCCGCAACCACATTAGGCATTGCGAGTGCACCACTGACGTCGAGGTGGGTAATTTTTGCGTGTGCAAATGGACTGCGCAAGATCGCCATGTGGACGGTTCCGGGGAGTTGAATGTTGTCTGTCCAGTTTGTTTGCCCGTGAAGTAACCGTGCGTCTTCCTTGCGCTTAATGGGCCGCCCGAGCGCTGTTCCTGTATCTACTACATCAGTCATGACTTAGCTCCTTCCATGAGTTCGGCCGCGCGCTGAACACTTTTGACAATGTTGTGATATCCGGTGCAGCGACACAGATTTCCTTCAAGCCCCTCCCGTATTTCTGCCTCGGTTGGATTTGGGTTCTCATTGAGTAAGTCAATTGAGCTCATCACCATTCCAGGCGTGCAGTAGCCGCACTGCAATCCGTGGCATTCCTTGAAGGCAGATTGAACTGGGTGCCAGTCGTTTCCGTCGGAGACCCCTTGGATGGTGGTGATCTCACTGCCGTCGGCTTGAACAGCCAACATGCTGCATGACTTCACGCTCACTGCGTCAACGAGGACAGTGCATGCGCCACAGTTAGAGGTGTCGCAACCGACCACGGTGCCGACACGACCTAAGTCCTCGCGTAAAAAATGCACGAGGAGGGTTCGAGGTTCTACTTCTTTGTGATAAGTGGTGCCGTCGACGGTCACCTTAATGTGCTGCATGGGGCCCCTTTCACGGTTGCTAGTGGCAAAACTGTAGGCCGGAGTTCAGATTTATGTGGCGAATTCCCAAAAATACCTCGATTTAGCCGACTCTCGAGGATTTGGTAGGCGCCGCCGAATTAGATGCGCGTAAGGGATAGAGGCTGCGCGCAGTGGCTAGGAGATTTGCCAGGCGGACCGTAACCTAGGCAATCTTCAACCAGAGGAGATGCGGGATGGATCAGCCCCAAGTAGCCAATATTGCCATAGTCGGAGCAGGATTTGCCGGATTAGTGAGCGCCAAAGTCTTTAAGGACTTCGGATGGTCGGTTTCGGTGTTCGAGAAGGACTCCGAAGTGGGTGGAGTGTGGTCGAGCTCAAGGCGCTATCCGGGGCTCACGACTCAAAATGTACGAAGCACCTATGCCCTATCAGATTTTCCTTACCCAAAAGATTACCCTGAATGGCCTTCCGGTGAGCAAGTGCAAAAATATATGGCCGCCTACGTGGATCATTTTGGACTTGGTGACGCTATCGCACTCAACACAATGGTGGAATCGACAATATTTGAGGAGGCTACGCAATCGTGGAACGTAATGACGAGCGATTCCCAAGGAAACCATGAAGAGAAATTCGATTTTCTGGTAGTTGCAAATGGAATCTTCTCGGACCCCTTTGTGCCGAAATTTGAGGGAGAGCAGGCGTTCCTTGACGCGGGCGGCACAATCGAGCACGCGTGTGACTTCCATAATGTCGACGAAGTCGTTGGTAAAGACGTTCTCGTGGTCGGATTCGGAAAGTCCGCCTGTGACGTGGCAGCCGCAACGGTAGGGACGAGTAAATCCACCACCGTGGTTGCTCGGAAAATTATTTGGAAGATCCCTAAGAAATTCAAGAACGTGCTTAATTACAAGATGCTGCTCCTCACTCGCATGGGCGAAGCCTTGTTTCCCTATGTTGAATTAAAGGGATTTGAAAAATTCTTACACGGCAAAGGAAAAGCTGTGAGTGCAGGAATGCTTGGCAGTGTGCAATCGGTTGTGACATCTCAATTTAAGTTAGATGACATTGATCTCAATCCACATACAGGTCTGGACACAATTGTTCGCAGTACCGTGAGTTTGGCTTCTGACAATTTCTTCACATATGTTCAAGAAGGTAAATTGGTCGTCGAACGCGACACTGAAATCACCAAGCTTGAGCCTGGATTGGCGACATTGGGCAATGGCAAACAAATTCCGGTTGAGGCAATTATTTGCGGGACTGGTTTTTATCAAGGGGTTCCGTTCTTTTCACAAGAGTTGATGGACAGAATTACCGACTCCAAGAATAACTTCAGGCTCTACCGACAAATTTTGCCGATCGGTGTGCCACGTCTGGCATTCAATGGTTACAACTCATCATTCTTTAGTCAACTAAATGCTGAGGCGGGAGCTTGGTGGATTGCTGCACATCTGTCAGGAATGCTGGAATTACCCAGTGATGCTGAACAGATCGCATTCACCGACAAGAGACTGGAGTGGATGGAGGAACGTACTGAGGGCAAACACGCTCGTGGCACCAACATCATCCCGTTCTCAGTGCACAATGTTGATGAATTGCTTTCAGACCTAGATGAGAAAATCAGCGGCTTTAAGCGGTTTCAAGAGTGGCTATTGCCCATTGATCCGAGAAACTATGCGAGCATCGAAGGAAAGCTAATCAAGCGCCGAGATGCGCAAATCGGCGCTGCGAAAAGGTAGTAGCCGCTACTCCATGAGAAGTGGAATCGCCGGGACCCCCTGTTCGGGGCCCATGGCGCTGTAACCACCATCGGCGGCCCAGTCCGCCCCAGTGACAACGGAAGAAGCTTCACTGCAAAGAAAAGCAATCACACGGGCGACTTCCCGTGGGTCGCCGACTCGTTGGGTGAGGTGAAATGGTGCTGCAACGGCATCGGTTTTTTCTCGGTTGCCACCGGAGAGCGAATCCATAATGGCCGACCAGGTCCATCCGGGGGAGACCGAATTCACCCTGATGTGATCGGGTGCGAAATCCATGGCCATGTTCCGAGTGAGTTGGACCATGGCGGCCTTAGACACCGGATACGTCCATCGCCCGATCTGTGCAACCTTGGAACTAATGGAGCTGAGATTGACAATTGAACCACCGCCGCGCTGAATCATGTGTGGACGCACGGCCTGAGCGAGCATTGCAGCACTGGCGACATTGACATTGAAAGTGTTCATCCATTCCTCGCGGGTGCTGTCAGCTCCGGAGTCCTCATAGGAACAGGCCAAGTTGATCAGCACGTCGATCCCACCCCACGTTGCGGCAGTTTGGCTGACAATTTCGGAGATTCCTGTATCGCTGGTGATATCCATACACAGGCCTGAAGCGGCTGCGCCGCATTGGTTGAGGGCTTCTTCAAGTCCGGCACTGTTGATATCGACCAAATAGATCTGCGCACCTTGGTCGACCAGTTCTTTGGCGACGGCGATTCCAAAAATAGTGGCCGCCCCGGTGAGAATTGCAACCTTGCCCTCGAGCGGAGCAGCGTTCGTTGTCATGGTGGATTCCTTACTTTTGGGGACATAATCTGAATTCAATCTAATTTATGGACCATGGTGTGGTGGAGATTAGACCGAGTTGACGCACTTGCCAAGCCATTCACAGAGGCCAATATCCAGAAAACGCAAGAAATATCGCCATTTGGGTGCGTATTTGGGTAATCTGCTGAAAACTGGCCGTATGGCGGTGAAGGAATTGCTCAGTAATCACACACTATTTCGGACCCACGATCTAGACGACGCCAGAGATCAAGTCGCTCGTGTTTTTTGTCCACATCGACTGACTACTGCAGCCGCATCAGGGGAAGTGGACGCTGTCCATAATTCGGTGAAACTCAAAGACTTGTCTGTGAACTACCTGGATTACGGCGCCGAAGTGAACATAACCCCCGGGGAGCTCAATTCTTTTTTCCTGGTTCAGATCCCACTTTCAGGCGGGGGTCGAGTGACCTGCGGCTCTCAAAATGTTGAGTCAAGTACCCGGGTCGCTTCGGTCCCTTCGCCCACCGAGCACCTTGATATGACCTGGCAGGCTCAATCGCCACACTTACTCATTCACCTTTCACGGATCAGTGTGGAAAGGCGCCTCGAAGAGCTTATGGGCAGGAGTCTTTCGGCACCGATTCGATTCGATCTTGCGATGCAGATGGATGACCCGGGCATTAGATCGTGGCGTCGGATCGTCGATGTCCTGGTTCAGAATTTTGACAGCGACGTTCCGGAGCTTCATGAATGCGTGCAGGCCGAAATAGAGTCGGCTTGTCTTACGGGTCTACTCACAGCCCAGCCACATAACTATTCGGCTTGCCTGACGAAGGCTGCAGAGCCGGCTGCGCCCCGTTCCGTGCGAAAAGCGATGTCATTGTGTGAAGAGAAAACATTTGACAATCTGACCATCGGCGAAATGGCTGCACATGCGGGGGTCAGTGTCCGAAGCCTGCAAGAAGGGTTTCGTTCCTACGTGGGTCTCTCGCCCACTCAGTACTTGCGTGAAGTCAAGCTCCGCGGAGTGCACGTGGAGTTGAGCCAATGCGAAAACGGTGATCGCACGGTCTCTGAAATCGCCGGAGGCTGGGGTTTCACCCATCTAGGTCGCTTCTCCCACTACTACGCAGATCGTTACGGGGAACTTCCTTCAGAGACCTTGCGCGGTGCTTAGTTTGCTAACTCGCTAATTCGACGTGTCTGCCAAGTCTGCCTGCGATCGGGGCGATTATGGTTGGGCAATGACTTCAGCCGCCAAAACGCATATGACATCGTCTTTGGTTGGCGCGATCTTCTTTTTTTTGCCGTTAGGCGTTGTTGCGGTTGTTTTCGCTTTCACTGCACGTCGACGGCTCGACAGCGATGATGAAAGCGGGGCGGCCCGAGCCTCGCGCTGGGCCCGTAGATTCATGATTTTGACCTTTGTCGTCGGTGGACTCATCTACTTGCTGCTCATCGCCTCGCTCTTAGCGCTCGGCGCATTTAGTAGCTGAGGTCACCCGATCGGGTCAGAGACGGTAATCGCACCGCTACTACGCTTGGGTCATGCTGTCGAATCCATCTGGACCCGTACTTGTTGTTGATTTCGGTGCCCAATACGCGCAGCTGATTGCTCGCCGGGTACGCCAAGAAAATATTTTTTCCGAGATCGTTGCCCACACTATTACTGCAGATGAAGTGACGGCTAAGTCTCCTTCAGCGATTATCCTCAGCGGCGGCCCGTCCAGCGTGTATGCAGAAGGTGCGCCGGCGTTTGACTTGACGATTTTCGATCTGGGTCTTCCAGTTTTTGGGATTTGCTACGGCTTTCAATTGATGGCTAAATCACTCGGCGGTGAAGTAGCTCACACCGGTACCAGTGAGTATGGACGCACTGAACTATCAACACATAGTGCCAAGATTTTTTCCGATGTTCCCGAGTCGATTTCAGTCTGGATGAGTCACGGCGACGCCGTGACATCAGCGCCGCACACTTTTAAAGTCTGTGCAGTTTCGGCAGGTGCTCCGGTTGCAGGTTTTGAAGACC
>DEZY01000025.1:0-203 GCA_002365735.1 Actinobacteria bacterium UBA3120 | reverse complement strand
AATTTCCTGATTCACGTGGCCCATTGTGAACAAAGTTGGACGATGTCAAACGTAATTGACGAGCAGGTCGCCAAGATCTCTGCACAAATCGGTGACTCTGCAGTCATCTGCGGGCTCTCTGGCGGGGTCGACTCTGCAGTCGCTGCCGCGTTGGTACATAAAGCAGTGGGGGATCAGCTCACCTGCGTTTTTGTTGACCATGG
>DEZY01000002.1:4829-5059 GCA_002365735.1 Actinobacteria bacterium UBA3120 | reverse complement strand
CCCTGCGCCGACATCAAGAATTGATACGCCCACCCTCACTGGTGGGCCATCGGTTGTACCCGTCACGCTGGCAATGCCGGTGCGCGCTTGAAGCACGGCGTCGTACCCGGGTTTGTCCCGCTCGGCTCCCACAGGTCCATAGGCTGAGAGACTCGCGTGGATGAGTCTTGGAAAGCGGGCTAGAAGGTTCGCTCCATCGAGGCCAAGTCGCTCAAGTTTGCCAGGCCGAC
>DEZY01000002.1:3590-4575 GCA_002365735.1 Actinobacteria bacterium UBA3120 | reverse complement strand
ATCATCTGCATAAGTCCCTGATAATCAGCCTCCACGCGGATATCAAGGACGGCGCCGTGCTTGTTGCGATTGACCACTTGAAAATATGCAGAACTCGAATCTATCGTGGGAGCCATTCGCCGGCAGTCATCGCCGGCAGGGCTCTCGACGTGGATTACATCTGCTCCTAGATCGGCGAGAACGGCGGTTGCGAAGGGCGCCGCCACATTGGAGGTCAAGTCGACGACTGTGACTCCGGAGAGGGGATGTGTCGCTTCGGCCGCCATGAGGTGTTAACCCTCCTCGCTCTCTAGTTCCAGCCGACCGGTCTTGGCTTCGGGGAAGTAGTCCTGACCAATACCACTAGTGCGCAGAGGGATCATGACCGAGCGGAACCACGAAACAATCTCATCGCCGTCCTGGTTCAGACCTCGGGTCTTCATGCGGATAATGCCCAACCCCGGCCGAGACGACGACTGACGCTTTTCTAGGCATATACTCTCGGCATAAATGGTGTCGCCAATATAGGCCGGATGTGTGAGTTTGATGTCGGTCCAGCCAAGGTTTGCGACAGCATTCTGGCTCATATCGATCACGGAAAGTCCCAGAACTAAGGCAACGGTCAGGCCAGAGTTGACGATTATTCGCCCTCCTGTGATGGGGTTCGACTGGGCAAGATGCGCATTAAAGTGGTTTTGATTCGTGTTGCACGTGAGCAGAGTGAACCAAGTTGAATCAGCTTCAGAGATTGTGCGGCCGAATGGGTGCTGGTAAGTAGTGCCTGCATCAAAGTCTTCAAAGAAACGACCGAGTTGAGCCGGAACAACGTCATTCACGATTAAAAGTTACCTGATTTCTTATTGTTCGCCATCGGTGCGTTTACGCCACCGATCTTCCATTTTGTTCATAAAGCCTGCGTTTTTAGGAGCCTTCTGAGCCTTAGCGCGGAAAGCTTGAACATCTGGGTCAACTTCGGGGTCTTCAACCGCTACGCCACCACCACTGG
>DEZY01000002.1:2268-3396 GCA_002365735.1 Actinobacteria bacterium UBA3120 | reverse complement strand
GCTACGCCACCACCACTGGTGAATGCTGAATAGGTAAGAACCGCTCCAATGAGCATTACCACGAATCCCGCAACCCCAACCGCAGGGCTTGTTGCAACTCCAAGAACGAGCAGTCCTAGGCCAGCGAGAACCGCGAGAACACCAAGTGCGGCTCGCTTACGTGCGGCACCGGTCCCAGCGGTACGTATGTTTGAGGCAAACTTGGGGTCGTCAGCGTACAAAGCCTGTTCCATTTGCTCAAGCAATTTCTGTTCTTGCTCTGACAGTGCCATGCCGGCCCCCTTTCCGCTGGGTGCGATTTCTGCGCTGAGTGGATCCGTACTTCTCTAAGGATATGACGAATACCGCAGCAAGCAACTCTTCGCCCCTGTTTTCCCGGATTTTTGTCTCCCACGGGGCGCGCAGAGACTGTCTGTGCCGGGGACAGCCAGGGATAGCCAGGGACAATTCCGATGCAGCGGCGCAGACCGACACCTGGCGAAGGATCTCATTCACTTTTCCAAGATCCGGACCTCATTTCTCAGGGCCTGATTTCCCTCGAGATTCTCACTCGTAGCCCCCGAGCATCGCCCGCCGCACACAACGACGGGAATGCCGGCAATGATCGCGTTGACGAGTAAATCCCGGAATAGTGGTTCATCTTCCACCACGATCACTCGGATCGAGTCCATGGATTCCGCGCTGCTCGTTGCACTCCCACCAAAGAATATCGTTGGACTAGTGGATCCAAGACCGTGATTCCACGGTTGCAACGCATTCCACACATCAGCAGAATGAGTGGGCGCCTCGTCATCTGGATCCCTTTCTGAAGGACTTTTCATCGCTCTCGATGCTGGTTTTGATATTGACGAAGTATCCCTGAGGGCGGCTACCAGCAACTACCGCGTGATTAAATACCCTGTTGAATCAGACTTGGCTGAATCCGAACTCGGATGGGTAGTAGGGGGAACCTCAGACGAGTCTGGTGGCTGGTGAGGTATGCGTACACGTGAAAAAACCGTGGAAACACTGTCATCAGGGTAGCGGAAATGGGTACCTCAATTGCCCGCAGCCTGCTTAAGCCCTAGCGGCGAGTGCAGCACCCAATCGCGACAGCGCGGCACTGCGAGCAGTCTTCGGGAGCCTGAC
>DEZY01000002.1:0-2085 GCA_002365735.1 Actinobacteria bacterium UBA3120 | reverse complement strand
TTATCCAAAATAATAAAAACTGCTGGCACCCCATGAAATGCACAACTCGCTACTTCAAGTCCGGTCATGGAAAAGGCGCCGTCACCCACCAAAACAACGGGGCGGCGTTCAGGGTCAGCGAGACCCGCACCGAGGGCGCCGGGGACGGCGTACCCCATGGTTGCGTAGTAGCCGCTGCCGTGGCACCACGTTGGCACGCGCATGTCAACGGATGCGAAGAGCGCTTCACCGGGATCAAGCAATAGACCGTGCCGCTCATCAATATGTGCTGAAATTGCATCAATTGTTCGCTCAACGGTGAGCGAGGCACTCGATGCGACAAATGGCGCCTGGTCGGCGATTGGTTCATGTGAAATACCGAGCGTCTTACCGCCCAACGCCGCATTCAATGCGGGGAGAAATGCCCACAGGGGCACACCTTTATATGTGCGGTAACCCACAGTAACTTCAGTGTCAGAACACAGTACTTCTCTCTTGTGATCCAAGTTAGCCGTGAAAGCACCCAGGGTCAGATCTGTTTGTAAGACACCCAGGCTCAGCACTATGTCGGCGTCCTCCACTCGACGTACAACATTTTCCGGACTTAACGCGCCCAAGTACACACCCAGGCCCAGCGGGTGACGCTCAGGGAAAACTCCTCGAGCTAATGAACTTGTTGCAACGGGGATGCCCGCTGTTGTAGCAAATGAGATGAGGTCGGATTCAACGTGACGCCGCTCAATCATGGCTCCGGCATGGATCACAGCGGTCGATGCCTGGGTCAATTCAGACATGACGTCTGCCAAGGCTTCCTGCAATGCCACCGGGTCCAAGAAGGGAAGTGAAGGTTCAATAGTTGACGTTGACGCATCAATATCAGCCGTCACCATGTCTCGCGGAACCTCTATATATCCAGGGCGCTGTTCTGCGAGCATTGTGCGAATCACCCGATCAATTTCATCAGCAGCGTTATGGGCCGAGCTCAAGACCGCCTGCGCGCACGTCAGTTCCCTAAACACGTTGACCTGCGTGTCAAAGCCCTTCACTTTGTGGTGCAGAAGCGGATCACTTTCGCGCTCAGCAATGCCGGGGGCCCCACTAAGAATCAATAATGGGACTTGCTCGGCCCAGGCATTGGCGGCTGCATTTGTCACCTTTAATCCGCCGGCTCCATAGGTGACCGCTACGGCCCCGAATCCACGGATCCGAGCGAACGCATCGGCGGCGAAACCTGCCCCCTGCTCATCGGTAGTAACCAAAACCTTGAAATCCTCGGAGTTAAGTTCTCCAAAGAGCCTGAGGGCGAAATCCCCCACGATTCCAAATGCGCAATTGGCGTCTAACTCCCGCAAACGAGTGGAAAGGTGCCGGGCAATGGTCGTGGTGTTTGTCATGGGGTGTGTCTACCAGATCCCCTGTGGATCGACACCGTGCTTCTACGGTGTTGGCCTCTCTGATCCCGATCGCCAGCCCGATTTCCCATCTTGGCATCCTCGCGGTTCTCATGGGTCACATCATGGGTCTGCTTTTCCCTGAAAGTTGGACCAATGCCGTTGGGTGAACTCAGCGCAACGCGAGACTCAAAGGTTCCTTCGAGGCCACTACCCAAAGACCGGCCGGATCGATTACGTGGTGCAGGTGGCGTTTGTCAACAGGTTCGACTGTCAAGATCCATTCTGCGGATGACAGGCTTGTAAATCGTGCTCTTCCACCCGCACCTTGCGCGCTGAAAGTCGATGGCATCCCACAACGCGGAATTTGATGCCAAATGTGTGGGCGACGCTGAGTCAGTGCAGACTGCGGCCTGCAACTGCTTGCGTGTGCTGGAGGATTTCAGCTTCATCACGGCTGGCGCATTCCGGGTGTAGGCCTTCTTCACTCGCTTGTTCGGCTCACCATTTGAACACACACTTGGACCCACAGTGCCGTGGGAGTGCTCCCGGTTTGGTTGACATCGATCTGGGAGATCCGTCAACGCAACATTGCCCAGGCACACGTCCACAAGACGCACTCACACCGCACACCGCACACCGCACACCGCACACCGCACATCGCACACCGCACATCGCACCACCTTCTCGCGAACGATGTCCGCGCCCGCGCCCA
>DEZY01000138.1:10269-14299 GCA_002365735.1 Actinobacteria bacterium UBA3120 | reverse complement strand
GGTAGTTTGCGCGGCCGATATGTTCGGTGAGACCGATTGAGGAAATCGCGTCAAAGTCGGTTTCGGTTACATCGCGGTAGTCACTGAAGCGGATCTGGGCTGAGCTGTCTAAGCCCGCTTCTTTGATTGCATCCTGCCCCCAGATTGCTTGCTGTTCAGAGAGGGTGACACCGATTGCCTGGACGCCGTAATTCTTGACCGCGTGCATAACCATGCCCCCCCAGCCGCAACCAACGTCAAGAAGTGTCATGCCAGGCTTAAGGTTTAATTTTCGAGCAACCAAGTCAAATTTCTCTTCTTGAGCCACTTCAAGGCTTGCATCCACTGTGGGAAATACTGCGCAGGTGTAGGCCATGGAGGGGCCAAGGACCCAGCGATAAAAACGATTGGACACGTCGTAGTGGTGCTGAATGGCTTCTGCATCTCGGCGCTTTGAGTGACGGGTACCAGCCAGCACCCGCTCTTGGGCGGGTGGTTTTGGCCGTTTCAAGGCAAACGGTGCAAATTTTTTCCACAGAGTGATTTTGTCGCTGAGTGTTAAATGGCGAGTATCCATGGGGTAAAGGCGCGAGAGTGTTGTGTAAGCGTCACCCACAATCTCAAGATCGCCATTGACGTAGGCGCGGGCAATGCCCAATTGACTCGGGGAAGATGCCAGGTATTCGATGGCACGCGGGGTGGTAATTTCCAGAATTGCATCATGATCTTGTGGGCCAAAAGTTGAACCGTCATAGGCCCGAAAACTCACATTGCGTTCAGGCCCGACAACCATGCCAAATGCGTCTGCTAGTTTCACTGTTGCTCAACCACCTTCTCGTATAAACCGAGGAAGCGCCCCTGGGGGTCATACTTCTTCTTAATTTGTTCGTAGTCCTGCCCGCCATATATCGACCAAAACTCGTCTTTGTTGTAGAACGCCGTTGAGTATAGGGACTTACGCCCCTCCATTTTGGTAACTTCCTGCTCTATTTCCCGATTCTTTACTCCCTGTTCAGGCCGCTCCCCATTTATGAGCGGAACAGTGGACCAAAAACCGACATTCACGTAGAGCCGATCGGGGTCGAATTCATAGAGTGGCCAACGCACCCCGGGATCGCGTTGCTGCAGTGGGCACAGCCAAATGGGTTCAATTCCGATTTGGGCGTGGAAGAAGTCGAGAAACTCGGGCAGCCGATCAACTGGGATTTCAATATCTTGCACAATGGGTTCACGGGGAGGCTTGCGTTTGAGCATGTCAAGCTTTTCGGCGAACTTGAGTTTACGGTTGACGGCAATTATTTTCCAGTAGACGTCACTGCGCAGTCGCGATTTTGGCCACAGGGATCGCACGACTGGAATTTGGGCTCCGAAAGCACGCGAGCACCAAAACCAGTCGGTGTCCCAACGCCATAGGTAGTCGTGAATGGTGAGGTAGTCCTCAGTGAGGCTCTGGATGGATCGGTAATAAATCGACATGCCGGTGTAGTCGCTAGTACTTCGCCCGACGGGCACAGCAGCAACCATGGTGCCGACCGTGAGGTACTGCTCCGTAGGTGAAAAAACCGTGCCGTCAAGAAAATGAACCGGGGATTCGTTAAACATCGCAGAGGCCGATAGATCCTTCATGGCGACAGTGAGTGCTGCGGCCGAATCAAATCGTAGATGTGAGATGCGCACGAATGGCTTAGTGGGCTCAAGTTCTATTTTGAGCCTGAGTGCATAGCCGAGTGACCCGTAGGAATTGGGAAATGTGAAGAACAGGTCCCGATGTGGGTCATTCTCCTGACCACTCACCGTGATGACCTCGCCGGTTCCCGTTAAAATATCCATTTCCAGGACGGACTCATGTGGGGTTCCGTTTCGAAAACTTGCGCTTTCAATTCCGAGTCCGGTCACCGCCCCACCCAGTGTGATCGTGCGCAGTTGCGGAACACAGAGCGGCATCAGGCCGTAGGGGAGGGTGGCGGCGACGAGGTCTTCGTAGGTGGTCATGCCGCCCACTTCGGCGGTGCGATTGACCGGATCTACTTCGAAAACTGAGCCAAATGAACTCACATCTAAACCAGCTGCCTGGTTAGCCGCCCGGTCTCGGAAAAGATTGCTGGTTTTCTTCGCTAATCGAATCGGGGCATTTTCTGGAGCATGAGTGAGTTGGGATCGCACTCTTTTAAGGGCTGCTTGGTACCCAATGCGCCAAGATTGGGTGGCATTTGGGGTAAAACTCACGCATTAAACCTAGCGGATCCCCCTCGGATGTGGGACCACGCCAGGGAATAGGTGAGAATGCAGTTGTGAAACGCAACTCTTGGATCCCACTGGTAGCTGGCGCGGTCGCCTTCCTGCTCACATTAGGCATTGGTGGGGCGGTGGGTACTGACTGGTTGGCCCGCAATATTGAAATGGATCGATTGGTGAGTGCAATCGAGGCGTCTGAGGCGAGCATGGGCACGGTGCAGGGGCGCATCGCTGAAGTATTTGATCAGCTTGACGTGGACGATCTTGAGGGCACGACAGCTGATGCACAGTCGGAGGCTGCAACTGCCGAACTTGCCAGGATCGCAGTTGATGGCGCGGATTCAATCGGTGCTGCCGGTCGAGAAATCGCCGCGGTCAACATATTGCCATGGCACACCAAAATTAAAGCGGCACAGGAAGCGTATTTACTGCACAACTATGCCTGGCAGGCGTATATGCAGTCCGCGGCCGAAGACCCGGTCGCCTTGACGGTTGATCAGCCGCTGGTGAATCAGAGTTTTGAAGATGCACAAGAGCCGCTGGAAAGTGTGGTTCCAGTAGTTGCGCTATTTGATTTGGAAGCCCGCGTTGCCAATATTTTCATCGAAGGCGCCCCCCAGTCCAACGGGGAAATTATCTGAGCGTGGTGAGATTGCAGAATTGGCTGCAAAAAGGTTTGTCCCTTACTGACTACCGTGGATTTCGCAGCGGAGGGCAGAAATGTGGCGTCGTCATTGTCTTGGACATCAGAGAGGCTTCCTCCCAAGGGTCCGGCCCAGGGTCAGGCCCAGGGCCCGGCCCAGGGCCCGGCCCAGCTACCGTCCATGAGCCACATGACCGCGGCACACACAGCCAACCGCAGAGCACGCTTCCCGCGCTTGGTGGTGTCTCTGGCCGGTGTGGACTGATCCCCCTGGGACCCGCCCATGGCAGCGCAGTTCCCTGTGTGAACCCACCATGCACGCGCCTTTGGATATTCAGTTCTTGTGAAGCAGTAAAAAGGGTCGGACATTAGGGTCAGCCTGTGTCCAGCGCGTTTACTACCCTCGCAATCTCGGGGGTAGTAGCTGTTGTAATCGCGGCTTTTCTGCGTCAGCGGGGTTGGTCGATGTCATTGCCGTTAATTGGAGCAGGTTTCCTGTTAGGGATTGCGCCATTTGGTCCCAATGAAGTTCCCGACCCAGAAATCATTTTGGTTGCCGTGTTGGCGCCACTTGTATTTGGTGAAGCACTTGGGTCTTCATATCTGGACTTGCGTAAAGTTGCTCGACCCGTGTTTGTTCTTGCAATTGGCCTTGTTATTTTCTCTACTTTTGCGGTGGGATTCGTTGGTTACTGGGTAGCCGCGTTGCCCATTGCGGTTGCCATGGCGCTGGGGGCAGTGCTGGCACCCACAGATGCTGTTTCTGTAGGAACCATTGCTAAAAGAGCATCACTGCCCCGACGACTCGTGTCAATTCTCGAGGGTGAAAGTTTGGTTAACGATGGAACTGGCCTGACTGCGCTGAAAGTGGCAATTGTTGCTGCAATTGCTGGATCAATTACTGTGGGCGAAGTTGCCATTGATTTTTCACTGGCCGTCTTCGTGGGCGTTGGTGTAGGGCTGTTCAGCGGGTGGATTATGGGACGACTCCTGCGGCACAGCCATGATCTGGTCCCCGCGAACTCGCTAATTATTGTTGCACCCTTTCTCGTGTATATAGCTGCAGAAGCGGCTCAGGGATCAGGCATCTTGGCAATAGTGGTGGCCGGACTTTTTGTCGCACACCGGCAGAACTCTGAACCCGGGGCTGCGGGCCGCGTGCAAAGCGCCGTG
>DEZY01000138.1:9244-10128 GCA_002365735.1 Actinobacteria bacterium UBA3120 | reverse complement strand
CGTGGTGTGGCGGCACCTGACCTTCATCCTTCAGGCGCTGGCCTTTTTCTTGATCGGTTTGCAAATCCCTGAAGTGCTCGGCCGGCTCAAGACCTCGGAAATACACTCGGCCTTAATTCTCACCGCGGCGGTTGTCGCAACGCTGATCATCACCCGAGCAGTCTTTGTGTTCGCAATGGTTGGTGTGACTCGTCTTACCAAGTCACCGGTGGCTCGACATGCAACATTTGGCCGCGAGGCTGCGATCATGGCGTGGGCTGGCGCCCGAGGACCCATTTCAGGTTTGGCCGCTTTTTCAATCCCGTTAGTAACGCTCGTTGGTGACCCATTTCCGAACCGGGACCTTATCCTCGCGGTGAGTTTTCTCGTGATCGTGATCACTCTGATTTTGGCTGAGACGCTTGGTCCGATGGCCCGGATGCTCAAAATTCCGGTCGACGATGACACCGCAGAGATCGCGCGGGTGCAGGGGATGCTTGCGAAAGCCGCCTTAATCCGTCTGGACACTGCACTTGAGGAATTTACCCAAGCTGGGACACCACTGAGCCCTGAGGACGCTGAAACATTGCGTCGCGACAGGGAGAAGCAACTACTGAGAAGTTCATCGGCCCAAGAATCGGCCCAAGAATCTGTGCCGCCAGTGACCGCCGAACTCGAGATGTCCCAAATGCTCAATCTTGCGGTTTCTATGGTGCACGCCGAGCAGGAGGAACTCATTCGCCTGCGGGACAGCGATGGCTTACCCGACTCAATCGCCCGGCCGCTCTTACGGGAGTTGGATTCGCGCGAGCAAGCTTTGGTGCGGCAAATCCGTTAAAACATGAATTAGTACTCGTTTTATGCGCTCATTCATAACAATCTACGCATGTTTACACGCTAATCGC
>DEZY01000138.1:8169-9109 GCA_002365735.1 Actinobacteria bacterium UBA3120 | reverse complement strand
TGTCGCGAACGTGTCACACCACCGTAATCGCCGATAGGTTGGCAAATAGAAAGTCTGGGTCTGAATTGATCAGATCGCCGTCTACCTATGATGAGTGGAGTACGAAATATGAAGTCGTTAACTAAGAAGCTGGTGGTCGTTATGGCCGCCTCGGCGCTGGCGCTAACAGCGTGCTCGAGCGATTCAGACTCGAGTGGAAGCGAGCAGGGCGACACTGTTGCAGGGGCGAATAGCCTCAGCGGCATTCCCGTAACGGTGGGATCCAAGGATTTTGATGAGCAACTACTGCTCGGTGAGATTTTAGTCCAAGCATTCGGTGCCGCTGGCGCCGAAGTTACTAATCAGGTCAACCTCGGTGGTACAAGCATTGCCCGTGCCGCTTTGACGTCCGGTGAAATTGATGTTTACCCAGAGTACAACGGAACCGGTTATGCGGTTCACCTTGAGCAAGAGGATCCCAGTTTCGATTCGGAGGAACTCACAGCGAATGTCAAGGAAATGGATTTTGAGAAGAACGGAATTGTCTGGATTGGTCGTTCACCGTTTAACAACACCTACGGTTTTGTGTCAAGCCCAGCAGCTACCGAAGCTAATGGCGGGCCGTTCACGACTCAGACGTTCATGGAGTACGTGCGCGATAACTCCGATGCGATTGTATGTATGGAGAGCGAATTCCCAGATCGCCCGGATGGCCTGATCTTGACTGAAACGGCAACGGGAATCGAATTGCCCGATGCGCAGGCCAATATTCTGGACACCGGCGTTATTTACACCGAAACCGGAGACAATAACTGCACATTTGGTGAGGTTTACACCACTGACGGTCGGATTCCGGCACTAGGCCTAACGCTAGTTGAAGATCCAGGCATAAATATCCTCTACAACGTCTCAGCAGCCATGCGTGCCGAGACTTATGACCAAGCGCCAGATCAGTTCGAAG
>DEZY01000138.1:6661-8060 GCA_002365735.1 Actinobacteria bacterium UBA3120 | reverse complement strand
CAAGCGCCAGATCAGTTCGAAGCCATTGTTGCTGCCATTTTGCAGCCATTGGACAACAACAAGATGGCTGAACTCAATAAGCGAGTTTCAGCTGATGGTGAAGAGCCCTCAGCAGTTGCTACCGACTTCTTGGTAACAGAAGGAATCATCGCAGGCTAGTTGATTAAAAGGCATGGAGGCAGAAACCCTGCCTCCATGCCTTTTTACATTGCACCCCCACATTTTATAGAAGAGGATCTGCATGGACGGCATTTCGAGTTGGTTTGAATACCTCTCAACGCGCGGAGATCTGGTCATTGAGACGCTCACGCAAACATTGACCTACGTCGTCCTGGTAACAATCTCGGCTAGCATCGTCGCGATAGTCTTAGGAGTTGCAACCAGAAACAATCCGTTTGCAAAAGAACTCACGCTCTCAATCGCGAGCGTGTTTTTGACCATTCCCAGTCTGGCGCTCTTCACAATTTTTATTCCAATTGTGGGTCTTGGATTCGCCCCAAGCTTCATTGCTCTTTTCCTCTATGCGCTCTTACCCATCATGCGAAATACGGTTGCGGGACTGGATTCAGTCGACTCCAGCATCCTTGAGTCGGCTAAGGGCATGGGTCTCACCTCAGGTCAAATCCTGCGCAAGGTCCAGTTGCCATTGGCATGGCCGATCATGCTCGCCGGCATTCGAGTGAGTGCTCTTCTCACCGTTGGTATTTCCGCTATTGCAACCTTGGTTGCGGGCGGCGGCCTCGGTGACTTTATTAAAAGCGGCCTGGCCCGACTCCCGCTGCCAAACTCGCTTGAAGCGATCTGGACCGGAGTAATCCTGTCTTTGGCTCTTGCACTGGTAGTTGACTTTATCCTTCGCACAGTTGGACGCTTTACCAATCCAAGCGGAGTGCGCTCATGAACTTTGACAATAAGGAGATCGAGATGACAACCCCCACAATTGCACTTGAAAGCGTGACAAAAAAGTACTCGGGAGTTGATAAACCGGCCGTGGACAGGCTCAGTCTTGAAGTCGCGGCAGGGGAGATTCTTGTATTGGTTGGGCCGTCAGGCTGCGGCAAGAGCACAACACTTCGTCTGATTAACAGAATGATTGAACCCACTTCGGGGCGGATCATCTATGAAGGCGAAGATGTAACAAAGGGTGACCCAAATGAATTGCGCCGCCGCATGGGCTACGTGATTCAGCAAGTCGGCCTTTTCCCTCACCGCACTATTGCCGAGAACATTGCAACTGTTCCCAAGCTACTTAAATGGCCGAAGAAGAAAATCAATGATCGGGTAGACGAGCTACTTGAATTGACGGGCATGGATCCCAGCGTGTACCGAGATCGTTATCCCAAGGAGCTTTCCGGTGGACAGGCACAGCGCGTCGGTGTTGCCCGAGCGCTCGGTGCCG
>DEZY01000138.1:0-6624 GCA_002365735.1 Actinobacteria bacterium UBA3120 | reverse complement strand
TGCAAGCAGAATTGAAGAAGACGATTGTCTTCGTCACCCATGACATTGACGAAGCAGTCAAAATGGGCGACCGAATTGCGATCCTGCGTGATCAGTCTGAGATCGCTCAGTTGGACGTCCCGGAGGTAATCCTTACCGACCCTGCTGATTCATTTGTTGAAAACTTTCTCGGATCCGGGGCGATTCTCAAAACATTGACATTGCGGCGCCTGCGCGACATTGACCTGTCGCATCCATTGGAAATAAATCGTTCAACTAACCGCACCGATGCGCTCGCACAACTGCACGATTCGCACTTTCCGTACGCCGTTCTCCTTGATGACTCACGTCACCCGGTGGCTTGGGTTGATGAGCGCGCCCTGAACCGTTCCGAGTCGCTGGACACCGCGGCCTCGCGAATCACAGTGCAGTTACAACCGGAAGACACTCTGCAAGACGCGCTGAGTTCCATGCTTCAAAGCTCGGCAGGAATGTCAGCTGTAGTGGACAGTCGAGGAAACTACTTGGGCACCTGCACCATTGAGAGTCTGGCATCAATGTTGATTAGCCAGCCCACAAATGGTGACCAGTAATGAGTACCACGGCTAGCGCTCAATTATCAGCCGGGGTCTTGCCATCGCGGCGCAACCAAATCGTTGGCCAGCTTGACTTGATTGTGACTCCGATCTTTTTTGCGCTGCTGGCGATCTTACTGGTAGCGGTGTGGGTCTACTCGGACTTCGATAAAACGACAACAAGCATTTTGGAACCGAGTCGCCTCTGGACACAATTTCAGCAACAGATCTCCCTCGCCCTCTGGTCTACTGCGCTCGTGATCGTGCTTGCGATCCCATTAGGAATCGTGGTGACCCGCGAGGGAGCCCCACGGTTGAAGAATAACTTGGTTACCGGGCTTGGACTTGGCCAGGCAATCCCCGCTTATGGACTGATAGTCCTATTCTTCGTGGCGTTTGGTCAAGGTTCGGTCACCGTTGTGTTGGCGTTGGCAACATTCGCGTTGCTCCCCGTGCTTCGAAATACGATCGTTGGACTCGAGCAAGTGGATCAATCCGTTATCGAAGCCGGCAAAGGCATGGGGCTTAATGGGTTTGGGCGGCTAAGAAAGATCGAACTGCCACTGGCCGTTCCGGTTATCATGGGTGGAATTCGCACGGCAACAGTTATTAACGTGGGCATGGCAACCCTTGCCTACCTCATTGGTGGCGGTGGACTAGGCATAACAATTGCTGCTGGGCTTAAGACCGGTCGACCCACAGCAATTTTTGTAGGCGCAGTACTTGTGGCACTCATCGCTTTGGCACTTGATTTTCTTGGTGGGCTGGCCCAGCGGTATCTCAAGCCTAAAGGCCTTGCCTGAGGGTAGGCTCCACAATCGTGTTCGATTCGATTAACGGCGTCCCCATACATGCACTAATAGTGCATGTTGCCATAGTCCTGATTCCGCTTTCCGCGATTGGCGCGATCCTGATCGCCGCTCGCCCTAAGGCACTGCGCCTCTTTGGGGCCGCCACCGTTATAGGCGCCGCCGTTGGTGCTGTCGCCAGCGTAATTTCAAAAACGTCGGGGCAAAATTTATCCCAGCGAGTTGGCTGGCCTCAAGAACACGTCGACTACGGAAACATTTTCCCGATTGCCGCAGTGGCGTTCCTTCTCTTGTTAGTTGTTTTTTGGTTGATTGCCCGCGGAGTGCCGCTCAACCGCAACCGACCTCTATGGCTCAAAGTGTTTGGCGCGGCTTTGATCTTGGCAGCAATCGGGATTACCTACCTCACGGTGCTTACCGGTTTCTCGGGAGCGTCAGCGACGTGGACAAAAACAATAGAAAATACGCAGCCCGGAACCTTTAAGTCGACCGAGTGAGACTCTTTTATCCCCGTCCGCATCGATCCGGTTCGTGAGCCGGAGTGTGAACCTGGAAAGTAAGAGTCAGCAAAGACTCTCTATGTCATACTCATGACATGGACGAATTGACGTGCCCGTACTGCAACGCCGTCTTTGAAGATGAGCGGGCGCTTCTGGAGCATTTCTGTCCAGATAAGACGGACGAGACTTCCTAGATCAAGCGAGCCGGTCTTTTCATCGCGGCCCTTGTGATTGTCAGACTTGACTGTTCCTAGCCACCAAGTATCGAAGGGCCTGCAAATGTCTGAATCAACTATCAAACTCTACGGTGCTCAATGGTGCCCTGACTGTCGGCGCAGCAAGGCTTTCTTGCGTGATCAGAGAATTGAATTCGAATATATCGATCTTGAACTTCAACCTGCCGAAGTAAATACAGTGCTTGAATTGAATGACGGTAAGCAAATTATTCCCACCATAGTATTTCCAGACGGAAGCCATCTGGTGGAACCAGACAACGGGCAGTTAGCGCAGAAACTGGGTCTCACTCGGGAGGCGGCAAAGAACACTTACGATGTCGTGATAATCGGGGGCGGACCTACCGGACTGACAACCGCGATCTATGCCGCACGGGAAGACTTGTCGACTTTAGTGATTGAGAAATCCGCACTCGGTGGTCAAGCAGGAGTGACCGAGCGGCTCGATAATTACCCGGGTTTCCCCGATGGAATCGAAGGAGCAGAACTCGCGGACCGGATAGTAAAACAGGCTGAACGCTACGGCGTGGAATTGCTCTCCGCAGTCGCGGCCGAAAGCATCGAGTCGTCAAATGGTGCGGCTCGAGTCACTCTGTCAACCGGCGCCGTTATTGCGGCTGGGGCAGTTGTTCTTGCCACTGGCTCCACCTACCGCCGTACGGGCGTACCGGGCGAATCAGATTTGATTGGAGCCGGTGTCCACTTTTGTGCGACGTGCGATGGCCCCTTCTACAAAGATGCCGATGAATTAGTAGTCCTTGGCGCGGGAAACTCCGGTCTGGAAGAGGGGCTCTTTCTCACCAAATTTGCAAAGCACGTGACGGTCCTTGAGCAGAGTGACAAAGTCGCGGGATCAAAAATTTTGCACAACAAGGTTTCTGCACATCCGAAAATGGATTTGCGTCTGAATTCAACTGTGGCCTCATTCAATCCAGATTCAAATCGGCGCCTGGAATCCCTCACGGTGACCGGTCCCGATGGTGAAACCTATGATCAGCCAGCTGCGGCCGCGTTTGTGTTCATTGGACTTGACCCGAATACGGGTTGGCTAAATGGGTTGGTTGACCTTGATCAGCGAGGCTTTATCGTAACTGATCGCATGATGCAGACATCGGTTTTGGGCATCTTCGCGGCCGGAGACGTGCGGGCCGGATCCACGAAGCAACTGGCCTCGGCCGTGGGCGAGGGCGCAGCCGTGAGCTTGCAGATTCGTCACCACCTGGAGTCAGAGCAACGCACGTGACTCAGGCGAATGGGTTGGATGAAGAACCCACTTGTTATTCATCACATGAACCACGCGTACAGACTCACACACGTTGAGGGACTTGCCTGAAGATTCCTTAATATTTGGATTGGGGGATTTTCCGCCGAGTTAATGCGGTAGCGGCAGCTTCCGGTTTGCGATCGGCAGAGTCCAGCCGGGTTCCGCGGGGGTTCTGCGCGGGTTCTGCGCGGCGGCAGTTCTGTGAATTCTTCGATGGTGCGGACCGTATTCCAAGGCGAGGGTCTGTGTATCTCTACCGAGTGAAGTTATTTGCGAGACCCTTAACGGATGTTTCTTGCTCATAAGACAGATTCGCATCTGAACAGGGAGCTGAAATCGCAAGAAATGACGCCAGGTCGAGTCACACTCAGCCTGTTTGTCATTTGTACTGTCCCGTTTTTCATCTCGGCAGACGTCTCCGTCATCAATCTGGCATTGCCTTCCATTGCTACTGACCTCAACGCGTCCATGTCTGAATTGCAGTGGGTTATCGCCTCCTACAACATTGCGCTCGCAGGTTTGTTACTTCTGGGTGCAGGCATCGGTGAGCGGTTTGGGTACAAGAGTGCGTTTCTCTCCGGCGTGTTCCTGTTCATGATCGGGTCCGTGTTTGCTGGTCTTGGGTCCACTCTTCCACTCCTGATCGGGTCGCGTGTGCTTATGGGGATTGGAGGCGCGCTATTAATTGCGCCGGCACTGTCATTAATTGCCATGATCTTTCCTCCACAGCAGCGCGCTAGAGCCGTTGCAACTTGGGCTGCTGCGGGTGGAATCGGTCTAGCACTAGGCCCCGTCCTTGGTGGAGCGATCCTTATGTTCGCATCTTTTCAATGGCTCTTCTTAGTGAATGTTCCATTCATGCTTATTCTGTTAATTCTCGGGCTGAAAGTTTTACCCGGGGGGGCATCGGGGGAGGCTTTACCGCTTGATCTTGTGGGCGCGCTCTTCTCAGTCCTCGGATTCACGCTATTTGTGGGGGGATTGATTGAAGCTCCGCGTGCCGGCTGGACCAGTCCATTTACTCTGGGTTTGCTTGTGGGTGGAGTCACCCTGATTCTTGGTTTTGTCATATGGGAATTGCGCCACAAAAACCCCATGATTCAGATCCGAATCCTGCGTGGACGCGCGGTTGTTGCCGGATCTCTTACCCTTTTTATTTGCTACATATCTTTTACCGGCAGCCTTTTTCTTGTCACCCAGCAACTTCAAGTCGTCATTGGTGTTTCCACTATGGTCGTAGGGCTCTGTGTGGCTCCGGCTGCACTTGTGTTTTGGGCCCTCTCCACCCGCGCCTCTAAAGTAGCAGAGCGTTTCGGCGCTGCCAGAACACTGCTGATGGGAGTTGTTCTTACCTGTGCCGCGTTCGCGCTTGCGGCGGTAACAGCCTCCATGGAATCGATGGTGGTGGCGATCCTGTATCTAGGCGTTGCAGCCACCGGTTGGGCGCTAATTGTCCCCATCGCAACCACGATGACGATTAATTACCTTCCACCCGAGTGGATAAGTAGCGGCTCGGGCATGAGCATGCTTTCTCGGTTCCTCGGGGCGTCTTTCGGAGTCGCAATTTTAGGAAGCGTAATCGTATCCGTTACCGGACCCATGCAAGCGCACGCAGATGCAGCTCTGTTGAATGAAGGCATCAGATGGGCTTATTTAGCAGGTGCGATCGTTGCCCTTGCAGGGTTCTTGATCGCACTGCCATTGCTGCGTGGATGGTCTCCCCCGGATGTTAGCCCGGGGAATCAACCCGAGCCTTCGCACCCCAACGATTAGGGTACTCATTCAAATGTTTATCTGGTTAACGTCAGAAGGTGTTGAGTAGTAGCTTTAGCAGGGCACCCCGCGCCGGCTTGCAAGGGGAAAGGTTCGTTATCAGCCCCATAGCGCATCAGTCACGGTACCTGCATTCACCGACAGGGTTGAGCGACCCATTCGGTAATCCTCAGTGACGGCCATAGCTTCACCGTCAACGGATCCCACGCGCCACACGTACCCGGCATTCTCGATCCGCTCCCCAGCTTGCGCCACGAGCAGTTTTGCCGCGAGGAGTTCAGATCGGAAGTTCTTACGAGCTTTCACGGCTAACACCTCGCAAACGACGCGGTTCCCATTTTTGTCGAACGACCGACGCGGAATCGCCTCTGGGCGCGAGGCCCCTCAACATTCTCATTCATGGAGCTATCGTCGGTATGGACACAGAAGTTGAACTGGACACCCTCATCGATTCCTGAATCTCGCCCCACTTACAAAAGGATTGGTTGCTAAGAGTCACTGTCGATTTCCGGTCCTGTCACCGGAAAAAACCCGAGTTGAAGTTCGATCCCTTGAAATTAACCTTCTTGACCTTCGCACCTTTCCACGATGTCTTTCCCATTCTCCCGCACACCATATCCGAATTCCTAATGTCTACTCTATCAAAATTCGCATTGTAGAAATTGCCGTTTATAAAATAGGAATCGTGGATAGTTGCGTTTTCCCATTTCGTGAAATTAAACTTTCCTTCGACGGCCCCAACTCCCATCAGCGTCGCCCCACTAAAATCTGCCTTATAGAAACTGCGAGCTCCAAACTTTGTTGTGCCGTCAATATTGATGCCTCTCATATCTGCTTTCTCTAGATACGCTTCCGACAAGTCAACACCCCGCAGAGTCG
Organism: Actinobacteria bacterium UBA3120; assembly: GCA_002365735.1. Classification (GTDB taxonomy): domain Bacteria; phylum Actinomycetota; class Actinomycetes; order S36-B12; family S36-B12; genus UBA4592. The sequence goes on along the minus strand of DEZY01000138.1, from coordinate 612 downwards.
TGCCGCTCAGATTCGCATCCGTTAGCCCCGCCCCACTAAAGTCTATGTTGGTCAGGGTGGCTCCAGATAGGTCAATTCCCTTTAGTTTTTGGTCACTGCAGTCTGCCTGTGGACGGATAAAACAATTTTTGAAGTTTGGAATCGCGTAGTCACCGGCATTAGAGAGAAGTGTGAGACCGGCGGTCTGCGGTATGCCGGTAGTGCGCATGGTGTTCCACATTGCATCTAGTCCAGGTTGACTGGGATTCCATTGGACTCCGAGAAGGTCATACGGTGTTGACGTGTACTGATACCAAAAAGTTGAATTGATACCCAGATTTTTGGAATCCTGATACGTCATGTTCATGAGTTGCGTTGCTTCGTCTGCACTCCAGTTTTGGCCAAGCTCAGGTCCAGGACCTTTGAGACCGTAGTTCACTTCTGTGTCATAAATGTCAAGGTCAAGGGCTGGCGAGTCTGGACCGACTGCGTCCACGAGTGCGTTCTGCCAGTTCAAAATGTCGTCCACTCGCTTATCCGCAGCCGCACGCGGACTCTTAGTTCCGTCGTCATTGACCCCTGCAGACCCGGTGGGGTAAGAGTGGATTGTCCACGCATCGAAGGGACCTTTAG
>DEZY01000055.1 GCA_002365735.1 Actinobacteria bacterium UBA3120 | reverse complement strand
CCCAAAACGCGAGTGCCAGAGACCACGATCCAAGCCATTGCGCAATGGGTACGGTGAGCGCCCCACCCAGAGCGGCCCCGCCCATCATCGCAGCGATCCAGGTTGATGTGGCAGTACCGTGAGCGTGAGGGAGCTGTTCTCTTACGATCCCGGGGATTAGTCCGGCGGCAAATGCGATACCGACTCCGGCGAGAAAAGCTGAGAGAAAAAGCAATTCGGGTACTGCTTCTATCGCTCGGAGTAAAGTTGCTGCGCTTAATGAGACCAGGGCCACGATCACTAAGTGCTTGCGACCAAAGTGCATGGCTAACGCGGGAACCGCGAGTGCGAAAATTCCCATGCATAAGACTGGGATAGTGGTGAGGACTCCAATTGTTGCTGAGCTCCAACCAGTGGCTGCAACAATGTCACTGGTAAGAGTGGGAAGGCTCGATAGGAGGGGGCGCAGGTTCACGGCAACCAGGGCGACTGCGGTAAGCACCATCCACGACGGTGGCGTTTTTCCGGTTACTCGCTGATTGTTCAACGTGGATGTCACAAACACATTCTGTCGTGCGTACAGTATTCACATGCACGAGCGTGCCAAAAGTGGCGAAAGTGATCGTGGGCAAGGGGCGAAGCTTGGGGACTTCCAATCCCAATGGTCAGATGACCTTGGTGAGGCGGATCCTAGGCTTCGGTTGGCGCTCGCAAATGGAGAAATTGCCCCATTGTTGTCGGAGCTGTGTTCATCAAGAATCTTTATCGCACTTGTTGCCGAAATCGCTGGTCAGCCAAGTGCAGGGGATAAGAGCTCAGACATGAGCGTGGCATGCTTAAGGGCAACCGATGGCCGGTTGGGACTTTTGGGTTTCACGGGTCTTGATTCGTTGGCAGAATGGAATCCGAGGGCGAGACCGGTACCCATTTCTGCCCCCGACGCCGCCGAAGCGGCACTTGATGAAAACGCTCAGGCTCTTATCCTTGATCTTGCGGGCCCATGTGCGATGACTTTGACGTTACCGGACGTAGTCGCGCTATCCGGCCGAGATCAACGGGAAAGGGCAGTTCGCCTGTTACACGGCCTTCTTGGCGAGATGGTTGAGCTGGTGAGTTTCTCTCAACGACCGGATTCAGTGTTGCAACTTGATGTGCCAGATTCCATGTTGGAGCGTGTACAAGAAATTGTTCGCACCAATTCTGCTTTACACAGTTTCGTGCCGGCAGGAATTGCGATGCGCGCGCGCTCGGGGGAGGCCAGGTAGACAGGCTAAACACGGCTTCAATGGTGGGTAGGCTAGAAATGTCTAGGGCTGCGGAATTGCCCTAATTCGCACCTGTTACTCTGATCTTCCTTGGATCTGGGGTGAAACTCAGGTCCTGCAAGCGGAGCATCGGTTCCCACCAGAAGGCAAGACCATTTGTGCATTTGCGTGCACAGAGGAGCACGTCTTTCTGGTTAAGGCATTAGCCCTTCGGGGCGTGATGCTTGAGGGTGTCCTCACCCTGCCGAACCCTCCGTGCGCGCTGCGCCGGAGGTTTTTTGGTGTGGGGGATCAGCACAGTCGATTTATTGTCAACTGATAGGAGGCGCCATCAGCGTCGAACCAAGGATCAACGACCGGATCCGTGTCCCCGAAGTACGTCTTGTGGGGCCCGCGGGTGAACAGGTGGGGATTGTCAAAATAGAAGATGCTCTCCGCTTGGCGCTTGATGCAGATCTAGACCTTGTTGAGGTTGCTCCAACGTCGAAGCCGCCCGTGTGCAAGATCATGGATTTTGGCAAATTCAAATACGAAGCAGCTCTCAAGGACCGTGAATCGCGCAGGAACCAGTCGCATACCGTGATTAAGGAAATGAAGCTTCGACCCAAGATTGATTCACATGATTACGAAACAAAAAAGGGCCATGTGATGCGTTTCCTCTTGGGTGGAGACAAAGTCAAAGATCACGATTATGTTCCGTGGACGTGAGCAGAGCAGGCCTGAGCTTGGAATCAAGCTACTTGGTCGCCTGGCCGAAGATGTTGCTGAAATTGGATTTGTAGAGGCCGCTCCAAAGCAAGATGGGCGCAACATGCTCATGGTGCTTGCACCGCTGCGGAAAAAGTCTGAAAGGAAAGAAGCAAGAGAACACTCCTGCACACCGACGAAGCTCCCGTTTCGCAGGAAACGGACTGAAAGGAAAGATTATGCCGAAGCAAAAGACACATAGTGGTGCCAAGAAACGTTTCAAGGTCACCGGTTCTGGAAAAATTATGCGCGAGCAGGCTAACCGTCGCCACTTGCTCGAAGTTAAGTCAAGTAAGCGCACCCGTCGCCTTGCAGCTGACCTTGAAGTTGCACCAGCGGACCTTAAACGAGTCAAGAAAATGCTTGGCCGCTAAGTCACCGAACCGAAATAACTTTCACTACCAGTGTACAAATAAATAATTTTCAACTAACGATCATCAGGAGAAGTTATGGCACGCGTAAAGCGTTCAGTAAATGCGCATAAGAAGCGCCGGGTAGTTCTCGAGCGCGCTTCCGGTTACCGCGGACAACGTTCACGTTTGTACCGAAAGGCCAAGGAGCAGGTCACCCACTCCATGGTGTACGCCTATGCGGACCGTCGCAAGCGTAAAGGTGATTTCCGCAGGCTATGGATTCAGCGAATCAACGCCGCAGCTCGCTCCCACGACATGACTTATAACCGCTTTATTCAGGGCTTGAAGGCCGCTGATATTGAAGTGGACCGTCGCATGTTGGCAGAACTTGCTGTGAATGACGAAGCTGCTTTCGCTGCATTGGTTGAAGTCGCTCGCGCCGCGGTTCCTGCGCAGAGTGCGTAGTTGCGCACCATAACCTCGCGTAAGTCAGAGCGGGTTAAAGAACTAACAAAACTTCACAAGAAGTCGTCGCGATACGCGGCTGGGCAGTTCCTTGCAGAAGGCCCGGCTGTGGTCGCGATGGCTCCCAGTGATCAGATTGAGGAATTGTTCCTGACCGAGGAATATCTTGAGCAATTCGAGAGTTTTGATACCCCTACCACTTTGGTCTCCAGTGAAGCCATGAGTGCATTGTGTGAGTCCGAATCACCCCAAGGTGTGTTGGCTTTGTGCTCGATTGTTAAGCGCGACCCCACTGAAATCTTGTCCAGCCCGGGTCAGATAGTTGTGGTTGATTCCCTGGCTGACCCTGGCAATATGGGCACCATCATTCGGACCGCGCACGCCGCAGGTGCGGCCGGGATCCTGACTTTCGGTTCGTGTGTTGACCCATTCAACTCAAAAGTGGTTCGCAGCAGTGCCGGGTCACTGTTTCATGTACCGATCGCTCAACTGGCGGGTCCTGAGGTTTTGCCACGTGATCGCCCGGTTTTTGTGCTCAGCGGGCAGGCCATAGTTGAACTCGGTCCGGACACGGCCGCGGATACAGGCAGCCCCATTTGGGTAATTGGCTCAGAAGCCCATGGAGTGAGTG
>DEZY01000107.1:833-15854 GCA_002365735.1 Actinobacteria bacterium UBA3120 | reverse complement strand
TCAATATAGAGCTACAGATTTTAAAGTTCCTGGTAAAGGTAAATTGACTATTAAATGGACATCCGAAGATGGAAAAGATTCGCTAGAGCACGAAGTGTTCAATTTTCCAAGTTCTGGAGTTGCCTTATCTATGTATAATTTAGATGATTCTATAAAAGATTTTGCAAGATCATGTATGAATTATGGACTGCTTAGGAAATGGCCAGTTTATCTTTCTACAAAAAATACAATTCTAAAAAAATACGATGGTCGCTTTAAAGATATCTTTGAAGAGGTTTTTCAGAATGAATTTAAAAGCAAGTTTGCTGCAGCAGAAATTACTTATGAGCATCGTTTAATTGATGACATGGTGGCAACCTCCCTTCGCTGGGAGGGTGGCTATATCTGGGCTTGCAAGAACTATGACGGCGATGTTCAGTCAGATACCGTCGCACAGGGCTATGGCTCACTTGGCCTTATGACATCAGTTCTTATGTCGCCAGATGGCAGAACTGTTGAGGCAGAGGCGGCTCATGGAACAGTAACTCGCCATTACCGCGATCATCAAGTTGGCAAGCCAACTTCAACCAATCCAATTGCATCAATCTTTGCTTGGACTCAAGGGCTACAACACCGCGCAAAGCTTGATAACACTCCAGAGCTAGCCAAATTTGCTAGCTCACTTGAGAGAGTCTGTATTGAAACTGTTGAGAGTGGAAAGATGACTAAAGATCTTGCGCTTCTAATTAGTAGCGATGCTCCTTGGTTAAATACTCAAGAGTTCCTCGCAGCAATTGATGAGAATCTGCAGAAGGAAATGAAGTAGGAAAAATTAAGAAATAAAAAAGCCCCCGGTTATGGGGGCTTTTTTAATGCGTTTTAACTACTTAATACGCTTGCCATCTGCAGTGCTAAATAGATGAACAACCTCAGCCTTAGCTGTGACGGTTACTGTCTGTCCTGGCTTTGGAGGGTTTTTTGGATCCCAGCGCAGAATTACTTGAGCTAATTCATCGCTTGCATTAGCAAACTTCACACTTGAATCAGCTGGCTTGCCATAAACGAAGGCATCTGCGCCTAACTCTTCAACTACTTCAACTAGAACTTCAAAGCCCTTACTTGAAGAGCTAAAACCCTCTGGACGAATTCCAACAATAACGGAGGCCCCAGCAGAGGATGGAACATCAATATCTAGTCCACCAAGCTTTGCCTTGCCGCCTGATACAGGAACACTTAGTAGGTTCATAGCAGGTGAGCCAATAAAGCCTGCAACGAATGCATTTGCTGGGTTGTCATAGAGATTTCTTGGTGTATCTACTTGCTGCAAGAGTCCATCTTTAAGAACTGCTACACGATCACCCATTGTCATAGCCTCTACCTGATCATGTGTGACATAGACAGTAGTAATTCCAAGGCGACGCTGTAGCGCTGCAATCTGGGTACGAGTTGCGACGCGAAGTTTTGCATCTAAGTTTGAGAGAGGCTCATCCATTAAGAAGACTTGTGGTTCGCGAACAATTGCGCGTCCCATTGCAACTCGTTGACGCTGGCCGCCGGAGAGCGCTTTTGGTTTGCGGTCAACGTACTCGGTTAAGTCGAGCAATGCTGCAGCTTCGGTGACTCGACGGGCAATTTCGTCCTTTGACACTTTCTGAATTTTCAGAGCGAATGCCATGTTTTCGCCAACGGACATGTGGGGGTAAAGCGCATAGTTCTGAAACACCATCGCGATATCGCGGTCCTTAGCTGCAAGGTGAGTGACGTCGCGATCCCCGATAAAGATTTTGCCGTCAGAGATTGGCTCGAGTCCGGCCAGCATGCGAAGGCTGGTTGACTTGCCGCAACCGGAAGGGCCGACAAGTACGAGGAACTCGCCCCTTTCAATGGTGAGGTCAAGGTGGCTGACCGCGGGGATGGTGCCGCCGGGGTAGAGAAGTGATACGTCTTCAAAGCGCACTGATTCCGTCATGATTTCTTGCCTTCCACCGGCAGGTACGTGCCGGACGATCCGTTGTGGAGGAAATAAATATTTCTGCAACCGTACTCATTTGTTGCTCCGTAGTCCTGAGATCCAATAAACATGTGGAGCGATACCAAATTGTTAGTCGTTACATGAAGCCGTTACATGATTTGGGGTTGCCAGACGGGGGGGAAAGGTAGAAAATGAAAGCGTTTACTTAGGAAAGTTGAGGACCTCCCTCGATTTTGAGCTTAACAAGGAGAATCAATGACCGCACTAAAGCGGCGCCGTGGGGCAGCAGTTCTCGCAGGTGGTGTAGCAACCTTGATGTTGCTGGCCGCATGTTCGAGCGACAGTTCCACAGACGAAACCGCAGCAGCAACCGAAGAAGCAACAGCAAGTGAAGAAGTAACCGAAGAAGGTACAACGGACGTAGCTGCAGGCTGCGAAGCCTATGCAGATTACATGGGCAACGAAGGTGCATCAGTGAGCATCTTCACCTCCATTCTTCCTCCAGAGCAGGGCCTTTTCGAGCAGTCATGGAGCGAATTTGAGTCGTGCACCGGAATTGACATTGTCTACGAAGGAAGTGACCAGTTCGAAGCACAGCTTCCCACCAGGATCGCCGGCGGAAACGCACCAGACATCGCGTTCATCCCTCAGCCTGGTTTGCTTGCAAAGCTTGTTTCTGACGGTGGACCGGTTGTAGCGCCAGAAGGCACAGTCTCCAATGTTGACACGTACTGGAATCCAGCTTGGAAGTCCTACGGCACCGTCGACGGAACCTTCTACGCGGCACCACTTGGCTCCAACATGAAGTCATTCGTGTGGTACTCACCTAAGACATTCGCAGCCAACGGCTACACCGTCCCCACCACGTGGGATGCACTGTGGGCCCTTTCAGACCAAATGGTCGCCGACGGCGTAAAGCCATGGTGTGGCGGTCTTGAGTCCGGTGGAGCAACCGGTTGGCCAGCTACCGACTGGCTCGAGCAGATCATGCTGCGCATGTACGGTGGCGAAGTGTACGACGCCTGGGTCAACCACGAACTCCTCTTCGAGTCCCCAGAAGTTAATGCAGCCATGGACGTTCTCGCAGGCTGGATGAAAAACCCAGACTACGTAAACGGTGGTTTCGGTAACGTGCAGACAATCGCATCAACCGCATTCCAGGATGCCGGTGGCCCGATTCTCAAGGGTGAGTGCGGAATGCTTCAGCAGGCTAGCTTTTACGCCAATTTCTGGACTAACTTCCAAGAGGGTGCAACCGTCGGCGCCGACGGTGACGCTTTCGCTTTCTACCTCCCAGCAATTGATGAGGCAACTGCCCCGCAACCTGTTGTGGGTGGCGGCGAGTTCGTAGCAGCATTCGCTGATCGTTCAGAAGTAGTGGCAGTTCAGAACTACCTCTCCTCGGCAGAGTTTGCAACCAGCAAGGCGGCACTAGGTACATGGGTCTCTGCCAACAGCGGTGTTCCCCTTGACACGTACGCAGATGGTTCCATCGATCAACTGTCGGCTCAGTATCTCACCGACCTTGGTGGAACATTCCGCTTCGACGCTTCTGACTTGATGCCAGCAGCGGTTGGCGCAGGCGCGATGTGGACTGAAATGACCGCATGGTTCGCAGAGGACAAGCCAACGGCCGAAGTTCTCAAGGCAATCGATGCTGCTTGGCCAACTTCCTAAGGTTGCGATCATAGAAAACTAGTCAGTAGTCATCGGTTGAAAGATATCAGTTCAACGATACTGCCGGAGTGACTCAGCGATTTGCTGATTCTCACTCCGGCAGTTTCATTTTCTGAAAGACTCGAAGTAGTTTTTGAGCCACCTAGGCCACCGCGGCGAAAGGGAAATGAGTGGACGAAATACTCGACGGCCTACCAAAACTGGGCAGTGCCGCAGCAGCAATTGCGTTTTTTTTGGCTTTTCTGCCTGTCCTTTTCTTGATTGGTGGCCGGATTCGCGGCAAGCTCCNNCAGTTTCATTTTCTGAAAGACTCGAAGTAGTTTTTGAGCCACCTAGGCCACCGCGGCGAAAGGGAAATGAGTGGAAGAACTACTCGACGGACTACCCAAACTAGGTAGTGCTGTGGCAGCAATTGCGTTCTTCCTGGCTTTTCTGCTCATCCTTTTCCTAATTGGCGGCCGGATTCGCGGCAAGCTCCAAGGCCCGGTTGCTATTGCCGTTTTCCTTGGTCCCGCAGCGATCTTGGTAACCATGGGTTTGATCGTTCCTGCTGGTCGAACAATCTATGGCAGTTTCCTCGACGCCGGTCAAGAGGAATTTATCGCTTTTGATAACTACGCTTGGATCTTTGAAACCCAATGGGGAACGCTGACCAACACGATTCTGTGGATTGTGATCGCACCCCTTGCTTCCACCGGACTTGGCCTGACATTGGCTTTGCTACTAGATCGCATGAAGCGTGAGTCCGTAGCAAAGAGTTTAATTTTTATGCCTATGGCGATTTCATTTGTCGGGGCAAGCATTATCTGGGGACTGATGTACGAATATCGCCCCCCCACGAGTGAACAGGTCGGACTTTTCAGCCAAGTTGCCATGTGGTTCGGAGTCGAGGACCCACCCAACTGGATTCTGTGGCAACCATTTAACAACTACCTCCTCATGATCATCATGATTTGGATTCAAGTTGGATTTGCCATGGTGGTTCTTTCAGCCGCGATCAAGAATATTCCCACTGATGTTGTTGAGGCCGCAGAGTTGGACGGCGCTGTTGGTTGGAAACTCTTCAGCCGCGTGACCATTCCCATGATTCGTGCCACGTTGATTGTTGTCCTCACAACAATCATGATCGCGGTCCTAAAGATCTTTGACATCGTACGAACAATGACCAACGGAAATTTCGGAACTCAAGTTGTAGCTAATGAAATGTACGCGCAGTCGTTCGTGCAGTTCAACCAAGGCCATGGAAACGCGCTCGCCGTAGTTCTCTTTATCGGTGTGATTCCGCTAATCATTTACAACATAATTCAGCTTCGAAAGGAACGGGCAATCCGATGAGCGTTGAAGCATCCGAATTTGTCGTGCTACCTGGGCCAGACTTAAACGAAGAGAAACCCAGCATCAAAGAAGCCGCGCGGCGCAAGCTCAGCAGTCCGTGGGCGGTGCTAGCAGTAGTAATTATCACCGTTATTTGGACGATACCAACTGTTGGATTACTCGTTACTAGTTTTCGACCGGCCTCTGACGCCCAGAACTCAGGCTGGTGGACGTTCTTTAGAAATCCAGCGGTCACCTTCAGCAACTACGGCGAGGTAATCACAGGTGGAACCACAATGGGATCCGGCATCATGCCGTATTTCTTCAACTCATTTGCGATAGCGATTCCGGCAGCAATTTTCCCCTTGATTTTGGCCAGCATGGCCGCCTATGCGATCGCGTGGGTTCCGTTCAAAGGTTCAACGTGGATCTTTTTTGGGATCTTCGCCTTGCAAGTAGTCCCCCTACAAATGGCGCTTTTGCCCCTACTCCAAATGTTTAATCTGGGCTGGAGTATTGGTGATATCCCGATTTTCCCGGATCTGAATAAGGAGGGATCGCAGCAATCTCTGCTTGCCGGAACGTACATTCCGCTGTGGATCGCCCACACCATGTTCGCACTGCCGCTAGCCATTTTCTTGCTTCACAACTTCATGGCGCAATTGCCAAGAGACCTGATGGAAGCTGCCCGAGTCGACGGTGCCGGGCACTTTTTGATCTTTCGGAAAATTGTGTTGCCCCTTTCAGTGCCTGCAATTGCCTCGTTTGCAATCTTCCAGTTTCTGTGGGTCTGGAACGACCTACTTGTTGCCATTACATTCGCTGGAGGTACACCTGACGTTGCCCCCATCACCAGTTATTTGGCAGCGATTAAGGGTTCCTACGGAGCTCAAATTCACCTCATTACCGCGGGGGCGTTCATAGCAATTATCGTGCCACTCATCGTGTTCTTCTCGCTACAGCGATTCTTTGTCCGCGGCCTGTTGGCCGGTTCGGTGAAGGGTTAGTTACCTTAAGTGAGCCCACATGTGCGTAAATTTGACGGCCTTATTGTTCCTGCAGATTTTGAACTTGGAGTTGCAACGTCATCATGGCAAATTGAAGGTGATGTTGATGGCCGCGGTGCGGCTAACTGGGATGAATTCGCAGCCATTCCCGGGAAGGTCATTGATGGGTCCACGGGTGAACCGGCTTGCGATCACGTCAATCGACTGGAAGAAGATCTTGATTTATTAACTTGGTTGGGTGTTGACACCTACCGTTTTTCCATCAGCTGGCCGCGTATCTTGCCGACCGGTTCGGGTGAACTTTCTTCAGAAGGTTTGGACTTCTACGATCGACTTGTTGAAGGGCTTATTGAGCGGAACATCACACCTGTTGCAACCCTGTTCCATTGGGACACACCCGCCGAAATTGAACACCAAGGTGGTTGGGAAAACCGTGATACCGCCTACAAATTTGCCAACTACGCGCGATTGATGGCGGCCCACTTCGAAGGCCGAATCGGGCAGTGGGCCACATTGAATGAGCCATGGTGCTCAGCATTTCTGGGATACTGCGCTGGCTATTTCGCACCTGGTCGAACCGAACCGGCTGTTTCACTTGAAGCGGCCTACAACTTAATCCTGGGCCACGGGCTTGCCGTGAATGCCATGCGTGAAGTGGGTGCTACGAACATTGGAATCGTTCTGAACATCATTCCTTGTTTGGCGCAGTCACCGGAGATGGAATCAGAGACAGAACATATTGATGGAATGCAGAACCGGATCTTCTTGGACCTGCTTGCGGGTAAAGGCGTCAGCACAAAAACCCGTGAATCGTGCAAGGAACTCACCGACTGGGAATTTGTTCGAGAGCAAGACAATGCCGTTCTCGCCACCGCGATTGATTGGGTGGGGGAGAATTACTACACGGTGAACCGAATTGCGGCTCCGGGCGCGAGCACGATCCGATCAATTGGGCAGGACACGGCGATGTTTCCCGCCTGCCCACAAGTAAGTTTTGCCCCCCGAGGTGAACTAACCGATATGGGTTGGGAAGTAGTCCCCGAAGGACTATTGCTAGCACTTCAACAAATCAACGAGGCGTTACCGGGTATTCCTCAGTGGGTCTGTGAGAACGGGATGGCTTTGCCGGACGGGCTAGAAGACCCGCGCCGAATTGATTACCTAAAATCCCATATTGAACAGGCGATTTCGGCGCGCAGCCACGGATTTGACGTTCGAGGCTACTTCGCCTGGAGCTTGATGGACAACCTGGAATGGGCATCAGGCTGGACCAAAAAATTCGGCATGATCAGAGTGGATCCGGAGACCGGCGAGCGAACCCCAAAACAGAGTGCTCGTTGGTACCGGGGGCTACTTGCCAGTAGATAGAGTGACGCCCGAGAAGGGCGACCTTCTCGTCCCCGTAGTCCAATCGGTAGAGACACCCGGCTTAAACCCGGCACAGTGTGGGTTCAAATCCCACCGGGGACACCCATTCTCGTGGGCTAAGCGAGTGTTGGCGGTTTCGAAATAGTTTGTTATCTTATAGCCATGTCATCACGATTCTCACAGACCGCAAACCCAATCCTCAAGCGCTACGAAGCCCCCGCTAAGGGCGACGGCTTCGCATACGCGGAAGGGCAGTCTGCCTACACGCAAGCAGCGGGTGGATCAGCCGGTACCCAGTCGCAGTTTGAAAGCATCACCGCGGGTGGTGGAGCCCGCCTGACTTTTGCAGACGTAGTTGTAAAGAGCACGATTCTGTTCATCATTACGGTCATCATGGCTTTTGTGGGTTGGGCGATCGTTCCCAGTGCCCCAATCGTTCTCTGGATTGGACTGATCGGTGCCTTGGTGTTTGGACTCACAAACGCTTTCAAAAAGGAAGTGTCACCGATCCTGGTTGTTCTGTACGCGACATTTGCCGGACTTCTGCTGGGAGCAATCAGCTGGTCGTATGACCAGATGGCGCTCGCCCAGAATTACGAAGGATTGGTCAGCCAAGCAATTATTGGAACCCTCACCGCATTTGGAGTAATGCTGTTCCTGTACGGGACTGGAATTGTGAAGGTCAACGGCAAGTTCAAGAGAATTTTCATGGCAGCCATGATCAGCTATTTCCTGATTGCGATGGCATCCCTGGTGGGTGCCCTATTCGGCGTGGGGGGTGGCTGGGGATTCTACGGAGTGGGTTTCTGGGGTCTGCTCCTGTGCGCTGCCGGTGTACTCCTTGCCTCGTTCATGTTGATGCTGGACTTCGACGCGATTAAGCAGGGAATCAACATGGGCTTGCCGGAGCGCGAATCGTGGAGATTGTCCTTCGGTCTGCTGGTTACCTTGGTGTGGCTGTACCTCGAGATCTTGCGCCTCCTGTCGATCCTGGCCGGTCGGGACTAAGGCAACGCGCGACGAAGCGCAGTCAGGGCCGCCGCGGCTTCGGCGTTTCCATGCGGGTTCACCGCAAGGAGATCTTGGGTCAGAACCGTGAGTTGCGCGGCATAAGCACCGGGTCCAACTCGGGGAATTTTACGACCGCCCGGATTGGTGGATTCCCAAATTGTGGTTGCACACGTGTACACGGGAATGTCCATTGTGACGAGTCGATCGTGATTCAAACTTGCAAGCCGAAGCCTAATTCGATCGAGCTCACGCAGAATCTCCTCGTGTAACGGGTCCATAGACACAGCATATGCACTTTTTGGGTTATTGATAACACTGTGCAATAAGACGACAGCCCGCAGGCTCCTGCTGCGCTGAATAAAAACCCACGTAAGGTTGTCCCGTGCAGATTTATGACTCAGTTCTTGACCTGATTGGTAACACGCCACTGGTGCGGCTTAATAAGGTGACGCAGGGAATTGTCCCTGAAGGCGTCACTGTTGTCGCCAAAGTTGAATACGTTAACCCGGGTGGCTCGGTGAAAGATCGAATTGCTGAGCGCATGATTGATGCCGCCGAAAAAGACGGCTCACTGCAGCCTGGTGGAACAATTGTTGAACCAACGAGCGGCAACACGGGGGTTGGCCTGGCCATGGTGGCCCAACAGCGGGGCTACAAGTGCATTTTCGTGTGTCCGGACAAGGTGTCCGAAGACAAGCGAAATGTGCTCAAGGCTTATGGTGCGCAAGTTGTTGTGTGCCCAACCGCAGTGGACCCGGAGGACCCGCGTTCCTATTACAGCGTCAGTGACCGACTTTCTGGTGAGCCTGGCGCGTGGAAGCCGGATCAGTATTCCAATCCGAACAATCCGCGGTCGCATTATGAAACGACCGGTCCAGAAATTTGGGAACAAACCGACGGCACGGTCACACATTTTGTTGCTGGGGTGGGAACTGGGGGCACGATCTCAGGTACTGGTCGCTACTTGAAGGAAGCCAGCAATAGCTCCGTCAAAATTATTGGTGCAGACCCGGAAGGTTCAGTGTATTCCGGGGGTTCGGGTCGCCCCTATCTCGTCGAAGGAGTCGGCGAAGATTTCTGGCCAACTGCCTATGATCCCGGAATCGCTGATGAAATTGTTGCCGTTTCCGACCGCGATTCATTTGACATGACCCGTCGAATGGCGCGCGAAGAAGGATTGCTCGTTGGTGGATCTTGTGGAATGGCGGTTGTAGCGGCCCTACGGGTTGCAGCCAAAGCCGAACCTGGATCACTAGTCGTGGTGTTACTCCCAGACTCCGGTCGCGGGTACCTTTCCAAAGTATTTAATGAAGATTGGCTGTCCAGCTACGGCTTTATTCAAGGCGACACAGAGCAAACAATCGGTGATGTATTGCGGGCTAAAACACTTGATGGAGACTTACCCGATTTCGTTCACACCCACCCCACCGAGTCGGTAGCCGACGCGATTGCAATTTTGAAAGAGTATGGCGTTTCCCAGATCCCGGTTGTTCGTGCCGAGCCCCCGATCATGACCGCCGAAATTTCAGGGTCCATTGTCGAAAGGGTCGTACTGGATGCCCTCTTCCATGGCACGGCTCACCTGTCGGACCGGGTTGAGTCGGTTATGAGTGCGTCCCTTCCCATGGTGGGTGCCGGCGAGTCAGTTGCGGCGGCCATGACCGCGCTCACCGAGGCTGATGCGCTGATGGTGGTTGACGACGGTAAGCCCACAGGTGTTATTACCCGACAAGACGTTTTGGCTTTTCTGGCAACCTAAACGAGATTTGGAAATGCGATGCCGGTATTTGCGTGACACCGGTACCCATTGGGGTTTTTGTACAGGTACTGCTGGTGCGAGTCTTGTGCGAGGTAATAAGTGAAGTCGCTTGACGGCGCGATTTGAGTCGTGATCGGATCGAGTCCTCGCGAAATCAGCACAGTTTCATATGCCCGAGCAGTTTCCAAGGCGAACCGCTCTTGTTCGGTGGTCGTCCAAAAAATTGCGGATCGGTATTGCGTCCCAATGTCATTTCCTTGACCAAAGCCCTGGGTCGGATCGTGGTTTTCCCAGAAGATTTTGAGAACATCGACCGTGGAAATCAGCTCGGGATTGTAGACGACCAAGATCGTTTCCGTGTGGCCCGTGAGTCCAGTGCAAGTTTCTTCATAGGTCGGGTGGGGGGTGAAACCGCCCATAAAGCCAACGCTGGTGTTGATCACCCCGGGTGTCTGCCAGAAAATTTCTTCAACACCCCAGTAGCAGCCGGCGCCCAGGTAGATGACCAACGAACCTTCGGGCCAAGGGCCTTCCAGTGGTGAACCGAGTACTGCGTTCTTGGCACTCACTGGCAGAGGTCGCGAATCACGGCCAGGGAGTGCCGATTCTGGCGTAATCATGGTGGGTTTCCCGAATCCGAACATGTCCCTAATCTAATCCCTCTAGTTGACCTCTGCTCAGCCAACTTGGCACGGGCGACATAGGCTGATGCCATGGACGGTTTCAATACGCGCGCAATTCACGCCGGGCAAGAACCAGACCGCGAAACAGGTGCGGTGGTTACCCCAATTTACCAAGTGTCAACTTATGCCCAAGACGGCGTGGGTGGCCTGCGAAACGGGTACGAATACTCACGCAGTGGTAACCCGACGCGGACTGCATTACAAGAGTGCCTGGCTGCAATCGAGGCGCCTGGCATTGATACCGCTCGTGGGCTGGCATTCGCTTCCGGCTTGGCAGCTGAGGACACATTGATCCGCACCGTGCTCAAGCCGGGAGATCATGTTGTCCTCCCTAATGACGCCTACGGTGGTACATACCGCCTGTTTAAAAAGGTAGCTGAGCCTTGGGGGATTTCGCTGTCAACCGCACCGGTGACCGACACGGAAGCTATTGCCGCGGCCATGACGCCCAAGACCAAGTTGGTCTGGATCGAAACACCAACAAATCCGCTGTTAAATGTGGGTGACATTGCGGCAATCGCAGAAATCGCACATGCGGGCGGAGCATTGCTCGTGGTTGATAACACTTTCGCATCCCCCTATTTGCAGCAGCCGCTACTGCTCGGCGCTGACGTGGTGGTGCACAGCACAACCAAATATCTTGGTGGTCACAGTGACGTTGTGGGTGGCGCGCTGGTTGTTGCAGATACCGAGCTTGGTGAGCAGTTGGCATATCACCAAAATGCAATGGGGGCTATTGCCGGACCATTTGACTCCTGGTTGGTCTTGCGTGGCATTAAGACGCTGGGTGTCCGCATGGATCGCCACAATGACAATGCCGGCAAAATTGTTGAACTCCTGGAAGGACACTCGGCTGTTGGCCAGGTGTTTTACCCAGGCCTTGCAACACATGCCAACCATGAAGTTGCCGCAAAGCAAATGAGTGGATTCGGTGGCATGGTGTCATTCCGGGTGAAGGCCGGCGAGCAAGCAGCGCTTGATATCTGTTCCAAAACAACGCTTTTCACTCTCGGTGAATCTCTGGGCGGAGTTGAGTCGCTAATTGAGCATCCAGGTCGCATGACCCACGCGGCTGTCAGTGGTAGCCCACTTGAAGTTCCCGACGACTTGGTTCGGCTTAGTGTTGGCATTGAGCAGGCCGACGATCTCGTGGCAGATTTGGAAAAAGCACTCGGATAGTTGCGGTGGCTTTGCCCGCACCCGTCTACTGAGAAACGGCTACAAGAGGGATTGCCGCTGAGTCAGCCACGCGGCAATCATCACCCGAGCAAGTGCTGAGCGCTTTGAGTTGGTCTGACAAGCTGGCGATCAGAAGTGGATCGGCAGTCGTGATTAGGTTCACCATCTCGTAGGGATCATTCTCGCGGTCGTACAGGGTTTTAGAGCCATCCACGTATTCGACATAGAGCCACTTCTCGCTGCGCAGAGCAAAGAACTGAGGCGGCGCATTCTTTTGGTAGTCGGGGTCCTCTGGTGTTGAAATCCCCAGGCTTTCGGAGAGAACGGCATTGCGCCAACCTTCGGGGGTTTCACCCGCTGAGAAAAAGTCAACCACAGAGCGTCCATCGACCCAGTTAGGAGCAGTTGCGCCAAGCAACTGGGCGAATGATGGACCAAGATCTATGGTGCTGGTCATTGCGTCCACCGTAATTCCTGCTGGTACACCAGGACCGATCACGATCAAAGGAACTACCGTGTCGGATGCGTAAGGGGTGCGTTTGCCTTTAAACATGCGTCGCTCAGCCATGTGGTATCCGTTGTCGGTTGTCACCACAATCAAAGTGTCTTTATCTCGTCCAGTTTCCTTGAGCTTAGCCATAATTTCATCAACGGAATCAGCAATGGATTCGGCGGATCGTGCTCGCTGACGCCATTGCCGGTCGGCTTTCGCTAGTCGGGTTGCATTAAGTGGAGTTGTGTCTTTCATCCACTTTGGCTCGTCAACGCCGTAGGCGTTATACGTCGGATTTCGCGGGGCCAATGTCCCGCCTTGCTTCAGCGCATTACGGGTTGCAACCGGGGCCGGTTTGTGGGGACTATATGTCGAAAGTTCAAGGAAGAACGGCTGCTGCGCAGTTTCTATGAACTGGGTTGCTTTGTTGGTAAGTACGTCGTTAAGAAAATCCGAGGTCTTATTCCCGTGCCGGACGAGAGTTCCGTTGTCATTGAGCGTGTAGTTGTATCCGGTGTAGGAGTCACCGCGGGAAATGGGCACTGCCCACTGGTCCCAACCCGGGGGAATGTACTTGGCTTCCTTTGGTTTCGAGGGAAAATCATTGAGGTACTTCCCAAACAGGGCGGTGGTGACGCCCGCGTTAGCGAGCCACACTGGAAGGTTGTCATTTTCCTGCTTGCGGTCACGGAACGTGGGCCAGCCACCGCCGGTTTTCTCAATATTTGAAATCACTTTGTGATTGTGAATGTATTGGCCGCGCATAATGGAAACGCGAGAAGGGCAACACAGCGAGTCGGTGACGGTGTGATTGGTGAAGGTGATGCCTTGTTCTTTAAGGGCGGCAAGGCGTGGGACTTGATTGAAAAGATTCCAGTCCAAGTCGTCGGCAAGAACGAAGACAAGGTTCTTAGCGTCTGCCAAGAGCCCAACCGGGTCGCTGCTCGTTGGGCCTTCAACGAGGGGGTTGCTCGAAGGCGTGGAATCGCTGACCGAGTCAGCTTGAACGGGGGTGGACCGAACCGAAGACACGAAAAAGACGGTGCCCACGGCTAGCAAAATCAGGGCGGTTCCGGCGGCAACGATGGTGTTGATCATCGCCTGGCTGGTCGCAGAAGAGTCATTTTCGGTCACTGAGACTGTTGATCCTTACTTGATCGAGAAAAATCATTTCGGCTAGCTTCTACAGACTACGTTACGTCCGAGCGCTTAAGGGTTTCGGGCATGCGAATCACGAGGAAAATAGGCAGTATCGCGAGCAGCGCCCCAAATGCGAAGGCCCAACTGAAGTCGAAAAGATCTACCAAGAGTCCGGCAGCCAGGGGCCCAATCACGGCTCCGACATCGCTCATCATTTGGAAGGTTGCAACCACTATCCCACCCTTCTTGCCCCCCATGACGTCGCCAATGACCGCTGAGGGTGCCGAGCCAAGAAAAGCGGCGCCGAAGCCTTGAATCGCCATGCTGACCAGGAAAAGGATGGTTCCCAACATGGCGGCTTGGCCCAAGCCGTGGACCGCGGCATCGGCCAGGGTGAGTACGACCATGCCGATCGCGGTCGTAATTGTGCCGTACAGCAGTGCTTTGCGTCGGCCCTGCGTGTCAGCCATCCGGCCGGCGGGGAGCAGGACCACGGCCTGCACGGCAGCGGCTGCAAGGAACCCAAAGCCTGAAAGTGAGGCTCCACGCTGCAGCCCTTCGACCACGAAGAGTGGCACGACCGAGCTACGCAAACCAAATGTGACGAAACCGGAAATGAGGTTCGTGCCTAGAGCCGCCTGATACGCCTTGTCTTTGAGGGCGCCGCGAAGCTCTTGCAGTCGGTCACTTTGGCCGTGGGAGACCGCGTCTTCGCGGGCAAGGAGTTGGGCGCGGCTGAGAAACACCAGGGTGACAAGAGCCGCCATGAAAAGGGCGGCGGCGTATACGAAAAATGGAGCGCGAATTGAAAACGCGACAACGATCCCCCCAACCGCTGGGCCGGCAACTCCACCGAGGAGAAACCCTCCTTGGAAAGCACTCGCGGCGCGTCCGCGCTGGCTTGAATCAACGACACGCAGCAGCAAAGCGAGCGCCGAAACCGTGAACATGGATGAGCCGATTCCGCCGATTCCGCGAAAGGCGACGAGCTGGAGGTACGTCTGGGAAAAACCAGCAATTGCGCTGGAAGTAGCAACAATGAGGAGTCCAGATGTCAAAACAATCCGTTCGCCAAGACGGTCAACCAGTACGCCGGCGATCGGGGCAAATACAAATCGCATCAATGCAAAAACTGAGATGACCGCGCTGGCTTGCAGGGCTGTTACATCAAAGGTTTTGGCAAAAATGGGTAGCGCTGGGGCCAAGATTCCGAATCCAATGGCCACGAAGAACGCAATTACCGAAAGAACTGCCACTTCCTTCGGAAGCCCCTTGAGGAGGGGGGTGCGCCTAAGAGCGCCACCGACGCGCCGGGTGCGCGAGGCCGTCGTAGGTTGGTCTTCTGGGCTAGCAGGTATTTCGGGCACTGAGATCCTTTATGAGAGCGCAAGTGGTGAAGCCTGCTCTGACTCTACTTGTGTCGTAATCCACAGACTCAT
>DEZY01000107.1:0-732 GCA_002365735.1 Actinobacteria bacterium UBA3120 | reverse complement strand
ACGCAAGTGGTGAAACCTGCTCCGACTCTACTTGCGTCGTAATCCACGCACCGATGGAACCTCTTTCACTATTTGTCCGGTGCACGGCAAGATAGCCGTATGATAAGCGCCGAGCGAGGAAACTCAGCTGATCGAAATCGCGCAAAAGTCTATGCGGCTGAAGATCAATTTTCGAGCCTGATGAACCGGGGCGGGAAGGTTGAATTTTTTGGCTCAGTTCTTGACATACCCACCCAGAAGAGATTTGCGAACCTTGAATCAATAGATATCTACATATCCGGGCTTTTTGCCAAGCTGGACGGTGACCTATTGCCTCCAAGAACCCGGGAGCGTAAGGGATCTACGAAGGCGCATTACGAATTTGACACTGGGGTAATTGCCATTCCTGTTTCAGGTCAAGCGGCAATGTGGGCACTGCGGGAAACGCTCCTACTTCATGAATGTGCGCACCATGTAGCAGGATCGTGCGCGCCGGTCGACGAGCCAGCGCACGGTCCAACTTTTACAGCGTGCATGCTGATGCTGGTTGAAACGACTCTCGGCAACCAGGCCCGGTTGCTACTTTCGGCCGGTTACTTGGAACTGGGTGTTCCGGTTGGAGACCATCAAGAAATATTTTCACATCCGAGTGCAACATGAAATTAGAGCGAATTGCGGCCCTGTTGGCAAAGGCCGAGCGGACAGACAATCAGGCGGAGGCCGATGCTTATCTCACCAAAGCACAGATGTTGG
>DEZY01000163.1 GCA_002365735.1 Actinobacteria bacterium UBA3120 | reverse complement strand
CGTGCCCGCAAGGTGCGCGAGGTACGCGACCGTGATCATGCAAATGAAATCAAGCAATCACTTGAATCAATGGTGATTGTCGTTCCCGCCAAAGCTGGCGCGACCGGCAGACTCTTCGGTTCCATTACAACGGCAGATATCGCCTCAGCGGTGAAAGCCGCTGGCGATATTTCAATTGATAAGCGCAAGGTGCACCTTGCCGGCGCGATCAAAACAGTGGGAAATCACAAGGCAACAGTTGACGTGCACCCAGGTGTAAGCGCCAATGTGCAGTTTGTTGTTTCAGCTGACTAACAATTAGTTCTTTCTCATAGTTCGTTTTAGAAGGGGCCGCTCCCGGTGGGCGGCCCCTTTTACATTTCACATAATCCGAGCTCTCCGACCACAGCGATCCAAGGTGCTCGCTCACAAATCAGGCTGTCGTTCGAAATATGTACGAAGTTACAGGCAATATGCCCGTTTTACGCTAATCAAGCCTGTAATCTCACACCCACGGGGCTGGGAAGGCCTCCATCACCTAACAGGAGGAGTGTCTGTGTCTTACATGGAAGCAGTAAAAGCAGGTTTCTCGAATTATGCCAAATTCAACGGCCGCGCTAGCCGGTCCGAATTTTGGTGGTTCATGTTATTCGTCGTGATCGTTTATGCGGTTCTTTACGCAATCATTGGGATCTTCGGTGGACTTAGCGCGTCAGATGCAAATGGTGAGGTAAGTGTGGGTGTCAGTGGCTTCCCATTCTTCATCTTGTTAGTTGTCTGGCTCGTCCTACTGCTACCTGTCCTCGGTATCCAATGGCGACGTTTACATGATGCAAACCACTCAGGATGGTGGTGGCTCATTAGTTTGGTCCCTTTCGGTGGGATCGTGCTGATTGTTTTCTTTGCAACACGAGGCACGGAAGGTGACAATCGTTTTGGTCCGCCCGTCACCGCCACTACCAACTAGCTCTGTCGCAGAGTTCTCTGTGAAGGGGTCGCTCCCAGTGGGCGGCCCCTTTAACATTACGCATTACCCAGTAGCAATACTTGCCGCATGAGCGAAGAATCAGATGTCGTAATTCGATTTCTTGAGCCACATGAATCCGAGATCCTTGTTGAGTTAATCAGGGAGTCATACGGCGACTCATATGACGCTGAATGGGTGTATGAGCCCCACACAATCGCCGATCGAATCCGCAACAACACCTTACGCAGCGCAATCGGCCAATTGGCCGACGGAACTATTCTTGGCCACATGGCTCTGATGGTGGAAGAAAGCGCTGAGCGGGTCGTCCATGCAGGTGTCGCGGTTGTGCGAGATACGGCTCGCGGACACCACCTTTTCGAAAAACTCAAACGATTCGGTTCACAGTGGGCAACTGAAGCGGGCTATCTAGGCATTTTTAGTGAAGCAACCGCAGCCCACCCATACAGCCAAAAAGCAAACATCAAACTAGGTGCACATGAAACGGGAATTCTTCTCGGCTGGATTCCGGACACAGTCCATAACAGTGCCGCAGTCAATCCGGACGGATACCGGCAATCAGTGGTTTTGTTTTATTTGAAACTGAATCACGGTGATTTAAGAGATATGTATGTGCCGAAGAAATATTACGAAATAGTTAATAAAATTCTCGAAGTATCCGGTTTACATGCCGTGATCGGGCAGGGACCCACCAATGTCACTGTTCCCAATGAGACCATTTTTAGTATCGAAGAAAAAGCGGATCATAATTCTGCAATAATCCATGTCACCGAGCCGGGGCGTGATTTTACCGAGGCGGTAGAACGCGCGCGTATCACATTGATGAGAAATGAGCGGCGTGATGCGGTGTATCTTGACCTACCACTTGACCTACCTCACACCGAGATTGTTCTGAATAATCAGGGTAGTGATTTTGCCTTTTCTTTTGCTGGGGTATTCCCCAACCAACTCCGACACGGAGATGTCTTACGCCTGCAGGCCTTTAGCGGGGTGGACTTACACAGTGCTGACATTGTGACCGCATCGGATCACGGTCGTGAACTACTGGCGTACGTACTTGCAGACCTAAGGCCCGCTCGGTAAATAGTGCGGGCCGTGAAAGCCGAGCCGGATTCACGTTCGTTGCCATCGTTTAATACTCACCCTTTGGTGATCTACAGATGCTATGGTGCATTTGTCGCAATTTTCGTCGCGTAATCACACCAAAAAATTTCGCGTAATCAGGGGAACTGAAAGGAAAAACATGTCGGGATTTGATATCGCTGCCGTACTTGATGAGGCATGGAGTTTAACCAAGCGTCAATATTGGTATTGGTTGCTGGTGATTGTCGTCGCGGTCGCTATTCCCGTCGCGATCATTGTGGTCGGCGTAGTCGCCGCCATCGCTGTCCCAGCCCTCGGTGCAATAGTGATCTTCCTTGGAATCCTCGGCTTCTTCTACACATTCCTTGGAATCTTGCGCAACGCCTATAACGCCTCAGAAGGCGCAAAACCATCTGTGGGAGTGCTGTTGCGCTCGGATCGCTATTGGTGGTTCCTCGTAGCAGGTCTCGTCTATACCGGCATTGTTGTTGTCGGGTTTTTTGCTTTTATTATCCCAGGGATAATTTTGGCGTTTATGTTTGCACTGTTTCCCTATGCACTTATTGGAAACCCAAGCATGACCGGTTTTGCTGCTCTCGCCATGAGTTGGGAATTGATCACTACTTCGTTCTGGCGCTTCATTGGGTTCAGAATCGTACTGATCGGCGCAACGGTCTCAATCACCGTAGTTGCCTCGGTGAGCCAATCGATCCTGATTGGGGGAGCCGATGACTTTAATCTGTTAACGGGCCTCGTTTCCGTTATTGCATTTATTTTGGTGCTGTTTGTCAACGTATTTGTTGCGGCATTTACTTACCTGGCAGATGCGTTGGCCTACCGTCGTCTATCCGGTGACGGGGAAGTTGTCCGTCCCGGCTAGTAACTATTGATTCAAGCGAGCGGGTAGTCCGGCGACAAATTCGTCGGCTGCCCGCTCGATCATTTCCAGGACCCGAGCGAAACCATCTTCAGGGTCGTAATAGGGGTCGGGTACGTCCAGTTCGGGGCTCAGGTTGTCAAAGTGGGCAAGATCGGGGTCAAAGCTTCGGATCAGGTACAGCTCAGGTGCGAACCCGCTGTCACGCACTAAGGCTTCAACATTGAGGTAATTACTGGAGTCCATGACCAAAATAATGTCGAGCTCACCCATCCAACCCGCAGTGATTTGGCGGGCTGAGTGGGTTAACGAGTAACCGTTTTGGGCAAGAATGGCGTGGGTCCTGGGGTCTGCCTCGTGGCCAAGATGCCAATCACCGGTGCCGGCAGAGTCAACAACTACTTTTTCACTGAGTCCGGCTGCCTCGATTCGGTCACGAAGTACGGCTTCAGCAATTGGTGAACGGCAAATATTGCCCAGACACACGGCGGTCACGCGTAATTGCGGCGACTTGTCTTGATCAGGCATCGGGAAAGCCTAGTGGAAGGCCCCCATTATTGGGTCCACATCAGGTGGACGCGCCACAAGGGGTCATGCCAGGTTGCTTAAACAGTGAGAGGCTGTGGACCGCTGCCGGTAGGCATTGGCAGATTCCGTGACGTGCTGAAATCCGTGGTCGCAAGATCAATAACGAACCATTGCGGATCACTGTAAATATTTACTAAATATCGGCTGGCCGTGAGATCACTGATCGTGGACCACATGGTCAACTCGGGCTCGCTTCCATCAGGTTTTTCATCGACGGTCCCCGGAACGATGTCGAAACCATGAAGAAGGCGAATGGTTCCTAACTCCGCTTCCGCCTGATCTGCCGGCGTTTTAGCGAATCGCACCATGGTGAGGACTCGAATGAATCGGCCTGGTGATGTCCCGTCGGCTGGAAGCCCGCGAAAACCCTGTCCCTGCGAGGACGGGGCGAAAGTAGTCCCACCCACCTGTATCGACGCGGGGTTTTCTGGTGAAAAACTCAGGTAATTTGCGACATTGGTCAGATGCCAGTCCAAATATGGTGAATTTGTCGCTACCTGAACCGGATTGTCGACCACCTGCATGCCCTCGGGGTGAAACTCAGCGATAACACATGAGTCTTTGTCATGGATGACGATGTGCAACGGAAGGGGAATCGGGATTTGTTTTGGGGTGACGTTTACGACATTGCAGGTTGCTAACGCAGCCCTAGCTTCTGTCGTGGTCGAACATGTTCCCAATATGAATGCAATAACATCCATGATCCCAATGTCTGAACCATCGTTTTTTGGATCGTAATAAGTACAGTAACCCGGCATGTAGAGCGCATGTGCCGATAATCCCGCCGTGTTCATAGCGTCGGCGTACCATTGTGGATTGCTAAAAGCCGAGAAACCAACGACCCCATAATTGCTGTTCCACTTCTTGCCGTTAGGGACTACTTCACTTTGGGCGTCCTGCTTTACCGCCAGAACACCAAGTTCCCAGGGAATTAGGTTGGGAAACTCCATAGTTCGACCGACACACACGGTGCCGTCAGTCGCTGTTGGGTATTTAAAGTTTGTGCACATGTTCGCGTTCCTTACTGAGAAGTTTCTATCTTGGATGGGGCCTTAACTCCCCACGGGGGCCAAGCTTCTGGCAATCTTCACTAATTGATGAGCGGAAAGATTTTTCCCACCGTACGTTTCAATCCAAATTCGAGTTGCGCGCAATCCGTTGACGCCAGGCAGTGTCACTTCAAGGTGTCCACCGAACTTGCTGACACCTGCCTTCGTGCACTTCTTAGTCGATGCTGGATCACAATAGGCCTGAACAAATGCCGGGGAACCATTTATCGTGGTTCGCAGCACTGTCTCTCCATTCCCAATGTCAGAACACATGGGATTACCTTCAGTGATGGTCAATCTTTGGGAATTTGCTTTGCCATAAAGAACCATTAAGTTTTGTTCGGTGCCCTTGGGGCAAAGATCGTTGCCACCAACATGTTGAGCTTTAATTCCTGCGGTAAAAGAAGGTTCGTAGACCGTATAGGTCACCCCCACCTGCATATTTTCATAGGCGTCGCCTGAGCCCATAGCGACAGCTGGTGCAGCAATACCAACAATGAAAGCACCTGCAGCAACTATTCCTAAAAGTCTTTTCACGCGAATTTCCTCCCACTTGGTCAGGGTGCCATGGTGCCACGTCGCAGGTGTTGATTCAATGCCACTCTTACAGTAGGTAGTTAGCGGCGAATCAATGCCACTAAATATGCGGTGAGGAAACCTAAGCCGATCCCCAAATATGCAAACCGCGCGATAGTCCAGTCGGCGGGCATGAGAACGGTGAAGAGTGTCATAGCGCCACCGGCCACAATCATTACCGCTGCTGATCTGCGAATGGTAATCTCAGGTGCAGATCTGACCAGCCACATCTGCCCACTCAAAGCAAGTAATGTCGCGCCCATCATGCGTAAGGCCCAATCACTTGTTTCCGATGTAGTCAGTCCCAAGAGGTCACCGAAGTACGTTGGCAGAATGATCAATACAACGGAACTAATAAGAAAGACGAGCGAACCCGCTCCAAGAATTCCCCTTATGAGTTTCGCTTGGCTGCGGCCGTCACCGTGATCATCCAATTCTGATTCTGAATTATTGAACTCCATGCTTGCTCCGCTCATTCATAGCCTCCGATATATGTTCATTATTGCTGCTTAACGTCAATGAGAGCGACTCAAATTCATAATATTTTTCACAACGTG
The DNA here is from genome assembly GCA_002365735.1 of Actinobacteria bacterium UBA3120. Taxonomy (GTDB): domain Bacteria; phylum Actinomycetota; class Actinomycetes; order S36-B12; family S36-B12; genus UBA4592. Next base: position 680 of record DEZY01000163.1, on the reverse strand, counting down.
CACTGCCCATCAGTCCATAAGCGGCGCCCCATCAGGTTAACCATCACCGTAAATGTCTGCATGCACCCGCACACATTCAACAAACTCGTCAATTGTTGGCGGCACCAGAGGCGAAGGCGCCACTTCCTCCTAGAGATCCTTGTGCTCACTCGGATCAATCGCTTCAATTTGTGCTAGGAAGAAAAGGTCGGCTGAGAGCACAACGAGATCAGCGAACTTGCCCACCTCCAGGGTTCCCAGGTCTTTATCCAGACCGATCTGCCGACTTAATGGATTCAACCATCACCGCTGGTAGATGGAATCACCCTTACCCAACCACTTGATAAGCAAATAATTGCTCGAATAGTGATGGGCAGAAATTGCCGCAGATCCGTATGCGCCTCTTGACCTCAGTGCCTATTTGCGCTTGACTACCTCAAGACACCAATAAATTTGATCCAGTAACACACGAATGCAGTCAACCGTTAGGGAATTAACTGATGAAAAAGTCCATGAGTAAATATGCAACATTAATATCTGCTGCGGCGCTTGCTGTCGGATTACTTAGCGTTGGCCCATCGGCTCATGCAGCAAATGCTGACGCCGAATTAACTCTCAATTTTGTTGGAGTGGCGTGCGAAGGATGCACGGTCACGTATCAACCTGCGAATGCGGATAGCCAGATGGAAAAGATCAAAAAT
>DEZY01000187.1 GCA_002365735.1 Actinobacteria bacterium UBA3120 | reverse complement strand
CCAAAAGCGGTACCCAGCAAATTACTCGCACCGTTAATGACCGCGGGTTGGGAAGTGAATTCTGGCGTTGACGCAACGAACCCCGTCACGCGGACAACCTGAACAACGCGATCCAGGTCACCGATCACACTTTTAACCGCAGCGATAGCATTCAGCCCACAAATCTGGGCTAGTGATACCCCCTCATCAACCTCAATCTCGGAGCCAAGTCGCCCAGTTGCTTGGAGTGCTCCGGAGATGAACGGCAGTTGTCCCGATGTGTAGACATATGAGCCACTGATAACTGCGGGCACATAAGAGGCGAGCGGGGCCGTGACTTCAGGCACGCTTAGTCCAAGTTCGGCGAGACGGTCCTCAACTGCAGACATGTTTTATATTCCTTAGCTGCTCGGGCGCTTGAGATAAGCCACCATGTTGTCGGGGTTTGGTCCTGGCACAACTTGAACCAATTCCCAGCCATCTTCTCCCCACGTGTCCAGAATTTGCTTGGTCGCGTGAACCAAGAGCGGAACGGTGGCATATTCCCAGTTTGTCATGGGGTGAGCGTAACGTGGGCCCAGTGAGTAAAGTGAACTAGTGCAATATTGGCCCGAAGTCACCCTTCATGTTGTGTCCGGTAAGGGCGGAACTGGGAAGACCACAATCGCGGCGGCTTTGGCTATCACACTGGCCAAAGGTGGGCACCGCACCCTACTGATGGAAGTTGAAGGTCGGCAGGGAATTGCCCAACTCTTTGACACCCCTCCATTACCTTATGAAGAACGCAAGATCGCAGTAGCGGCTGGCGGTGGTGAAGTGTGGGCACTCGCTGTTGACACTGAAGATGCCCTCCTTGACTACCTCGAAATGTTTTACAAACTTCGTCGTGCCGGATCGGCACTGAGCAAGATGGGTGCAGTGGATTTTGCTACAACAATCGCTCCAGGCTTGCGTGATGTTCTGCTGACCGGCAAGGCCTGTGAAGTTGTTAAACGTAAAGAAAAGAAGCAAGACAATGCGTATGACTTTGTAATTCTCGATGCTCCGCCCACCGGGCGCATCGCTCGATTTTTGAATGTCAACTCTGAAGTGTCTGGACTTGCCAAGGTTGGACCCATCAAATCGCATGCGGATTCTGTGATGAGCGTGATCGCATCAGAGCAGACAGCTATCCACCTCGTGACTCTTCTGGAAGAGATGCCGGTCCAGGAAACTCTCGATGGCGTGGCCGAGCTTGAGCAGGCAGACCTTCCTGTAGGCGGGATCTTTGTCAACATGACCAGACCACCCCAACTCAATACCCAGCAGCGCGCACTCGCTGTAACAGGTCAACTTCCCGCGACGCAAATTGAAACTGAAATCGCGAGATCAGGGCTCACGCCCAGTAAGAAATTAGTTGACGTTTTACTGGCCGAAGCGAGTGATCATGCCGAGCGGGTTGATTTAGAAGTGAATGAATTGCAACGTTTAACCGAGCAGGGCCTTCCACTCTTTGTTCTCCCGCTACTTCCCGGTGGAATTGATTTGGGGGCACTCTATGAACTTGCCGCAATTATGACCGCCCACGGAATCGGCGAGGGGCAATAACATGACATTAGATATCGATGTAATTCTCACCGACCCCACCAAGCACATAATTGTCTGCACCGGAGCCGGTGGGGTTGGGAAAACTACTACGGCTGCCGCCTTGGGGCTTCGCGCTGCCGAACTCGGGCGAAATGTATGTGTACTCACGATCGATCCTGCCCGCCGACTCGCACAGGCGATGGGATTGACCGAGCTAGATAACACGCCGAGACCCGTTCCTGGAATTCCCAATGGTTCATTGAGCGCAATGATGCTTGACATGAAGCGCACTTTTGACGAGGTCGTTGAATCTCACAGCGACCCCGAACGAGCGCAGCAAATTTTGAGCAACCCTTTTTATCAAGCTCTCTCCTCGTCCTTCGCTGGAACCCAGGAATACATGGCCATGGAGAAACTAGGACAATTACGTGCTGATGACTCGCAGTGGGATTTGATCGTCGTTGACACGCCCCCCAGCCGAAATGCACTTGACTTCCTTGATGCCCCCGCCCGTCTCGGGTCATTTCTTGACGGGCGGTTTATTCGAATCCTGACCGCACCTGCGCGAGGTGCCGGCCGTGGTATCGGTCGGATCGCAGCCCTTGGCTTCGGAATCTTTACCAACGTTTTGAGTAAACTGCTGGGTGCTCAAGTACTCGCTGATGTCGGGAATTTCGTGGCAGCAATTGATACAACGTTCGGAGGCTTCCGTGAGCGAGCTGATGCAACCTATGCCCTCCTTAAAGACTCGGGAACTGCATTTATTGTGGTGGCGGTTCCCGAGCGTGACGCGCTGCGCGAGGCTGCATACTTTGTGGAGCGACTCAATCAAGACGAGATGCCACTCGGTGGGCTGATTTTGAATCGAGTGCAGGAAGTGCCGGAAACTGGACTTACCCACGATCAAGTGATGGCTGCCGCACAAAAACTTACTGCTGACACCACAGGCACTCTCACTGCTGCATTACTGGGATTGCACGCGGAGCGGATGGAAATCAAAGGACGGCAAAAGCACCTTGCCTCACGTTTCACAGCAGCGCATCCGAGCGTTCCCGTTCAACCTGTTCCAGCAATGACTCAAGATGTTCACGATTTAGAGGGCCTGCGTGAAATAGGCGCCGCCCTCGCCAATCAGGAAATTAGCTGGTAACTACGAGGCGCGATCAGTCGCACTCAAAAAAGATTGACGTTCATACTCGTTCTGAGCGCTCATCAGTAGTTCCCGCCAGGAACCAACATTGGGTCGGCGGCGCAGTAGTGCCCGACGCTCCCGCTCGGTCATTCCGCCCCAGACGCCAAATTCAACCCGATTGTCCAGTGCGTCAGACAGGCACTCGGTGCGCACTTCGCAACCGAGGCAAATCGCCTTAACTCTATTTTGTGCGGCACCCTGAACGAAAAGTGTGTCCGGATCTGTATCGCGGCAGGCTGCTTGGGTGGCCCATTCGGTTGCTATCGACATATGAGTGCAAACTCCTCAGTTAGTTGCCCCCGGGGTTACCACAGGACATATCCGCAAGTCACTTCTTGTACGTGCCAAACTATGCTCCGCCTGCACCCTCGAGTCAATAGTTATTTATTTTGGGAATAATTGCACAAAGTTCTTCCCAAAATCTCTCCATAGAGTTCGAAGAATTGCCCTATTCCGAGGATGCCTTTGGAATTCGGGAACGAGGGACTTACCCTTGTCGTCTGATGAACATGCCCCACAGAAAAGTCACAGTCGGCCGGATTTCGGCCACCATTGGCGCAATCGTGGGCATTTCAGTCCTGGCCGGCGTCTTAGTGGGCCTCATGCTCATCCCATTTGCCGGAAGCCTGGGCGTCCTGACCCGTGACGTTGTTCGAGATTTCGAGTCCCTACCCGACGAACTGAACACCCCGCCACTGCCTGAGCGAAGCGTGATCCTGGCCTCCGATGGCTCAGTGCTGGCAACAATCTATTACCAAAATCGGATTGAAGTCCCCCTCGACAGCATTGCACCGATCATGCGCCAGGCCACGGTTTCGGTCGAAGACGCCCGCTTCCTTGAACATAATGGTGTCGACTTCCGCGGGATAGTCCGTGCAGCGGCATCAAACGCTAGCTCCGGTGAGGTCTCCGAGGGTGCCTCGACCTTGACCATGCAGTACATCAAAAATGTCCTTGTGAACCAGGCAACCAGCGCCGAAGAGCTTGAGGCCGCGCGAGGAGACACCTCGGCGCGAAAGATTAAGGAAGTGCGGTTGGCATTAGCCCTGGAAAAGCGATTCACAAAAGGTGAGATCCTCGCCCGCTATCTCAATATCGCTTACTTCGGATCAGGTGCCTACGGCATTGAAGCTGCCGCACGGCGCTACTTTTCAAAACCAGCTGCAAACCTGACTCTGGCAGAGGCCGCGACCCTCGCGGGGATTGTTCAGCGTCCAACTTCTTACGATCCACTTCGCAATCCGGAGTTTTCTACCGAACGGCGCAATGTGGTGTTACAGCGAATGGCTTCCTCCGGGTACATCTCGCAAGCGGACTCTGAGCGGGCCCAAAAAATTCCGATGCAGACGCTTTTGAATCCAACCCGGGTGACCAATGGCTGCACCTCGAGCTACGCACCATTCTTCTGTGATTATGTTTTACAATCAATCCGCGAGAACGAGGTTTTCGGTGACACCCCTGAAGCTCGGGAAACTTTTCTTCGTCGCGGCGGCTACACCATTACAACAACTCTTGATCCAACCGTACAAAAATCCGTAACCGAAATTGTTGAGTCGAAAATTCCTATTGATGACGACAGTGGAAAAGCCGCAGCGATCTCAATGGTCCAACCTGGGACCGGGCAAATAATCGCTATGACCCAAAACCGGGAGTGGGGAACTAGCGGTAAGGGCAAGACCACCTACAACTACAACGCTCCTCAAAGTATGGGTGGCACTATCGGGATGCAGGCCGGTTCGACTTTTAAGATTTTCACCCTAGCGGCAGCCCTGGAAGCAGGTATCTCTCCAAACGAATACATAAGCGCCCCCAGTCCCAACACTTTCAACGACTTCAAAAACTGCGATACCGGTGCGATTTACGATCCAGTTACTGTTCGCAACTCGACTACCTCGGGCACCCTGAACATGCCCCAAGCGACTGCGTACTCGACCAATACGTACTTCATGGCAATCGAGGAGCGCACCGGAATTTGCCGTCCGGCAGCAATTGCGGAGTCGCTCGGAGTCACATTGGGTAATGGCGAACCCCTTCTCCGCGTTCCCTCATTTACGCTGGGAACGATGGAAATCGCTCCCCTATCTCTGGCAAATGCGTATGCGACTTTCGCAGCTCACGGACGCTACTGCGATCCCGTTCCTATTCTTGAGATCCGCGATCGCGACGGCGCTAAACTTTCTGTGCCCAATGGTGATTGCCGCCAAATTTTGGATCGTTCAGTTGCAGACGGAGTCACCGTGATGCTTAACGGCGTGGTGGATGGAAATATTCCGGGTCGCACGGGCGCAGCTATGAACCTTGGGGACCGTCCTGCCGCAGGAAAGACCGGTACTACCAATGAATCAGCGGCCGTCTGGTTTGCCGGGTACACCCCCCAGGTCGCCTCGGCCGTGTGGGTGGGTGACCCCCGCGGTGGTTACGCATTCCCCCTTAAAGACATCACCATTAATGGTACGTACTACCGGCAGGTGTACGGCGGGACGATTCCTGGACCCATCTGGAAAGAGTCCATGCTGAGCGCTTCGGCCAATTTACCGATTGCAAATTTTGATTTACGAACCCAATTCACTGTTGCGCCTTACGTAGAGCCAGAAATAGATTCCGATGGGGAGATCTTTATCGGCGAAGGCGAAACGACATTTGATAATACTGATCCAGACTCGCTAGTGGCTCCGAGTGATGATCCGGCATCCGCTGAAGGTCAGGCGCCCGTTGAAGAAGGGATTTTTGAGAATCCAGCACCAGAAGAAATCCCCGCCGACAATCTCGTGCCTTAACTTTCTAAAGCTTTCTTAACCAGCCCGGCAACCACTCCTCCATCCGCACGGCCCTTGACCTGCGGCTGAACAATTTTCATCATGGCGCCCATGGCCGCTCCGCCGGTAGCACCACTTCCAGCTATCTGCGCTACTGCAGAAGTCACTATTGCTTCCAGTTCGGCTTCATTTAGTTGTGTGGGCAGGTACTGCGAGATCACTTCGAGTTCGGAGTTTTCACGCTCCGCCAACTCTGGGCGGTGAGCTTCGGTGTAGGCGGTCGCACTTTCACGACGCTTCTTTGCCTCGCGTGCAAGAACGGTGAGTACTTCTTCATCAGTGAGTACCTTGACTTCTTTTCCGGCCACCTCTTCATTAGTAATCGCCGTGAGCACCATGCGCAATGTTGCTGACTTGAGTTGGTCACGCGCCTTGATCGAGATAGTTAAATCTTCGTGCAGTTGGGCTTTGAGTTCGGTAGACATGTGGGCATTGTTCCACCTATACATAACGAGTGGGAACATGGTCACATGGTGTCAACCCGAAAAGCCCTCGCGGCCTTTACCGCTACGGGCCTGGGCGCCTTGGCTTACGCCCACCTTGAAACCAGGAGATTCACTCTTCGTCGAATTGAAATTCCTATTCTCCCACCAGGTCAAAATTCACTTCGTTTACTCCACATTTCAGATCTACACATGATCCCGGGGCAAGGAGCGAAATTGCGATGGGTTCAATCCCTAGCCGCGCTCAGCCCAGATGCAGTAGTCGCGACCGGCGACTTCCTCTCACATGTTGATGGAGTCTCCAGCGCCCTCGAAGCCCTAGATCCACTGATGGAACTCCCTGGTGCTTTTGTCTTGGGGAGCAATGACTATTACGCACCGAAGCCCATTAACCCCGTGAAATATTTTGCTGGGCCCAGCCAGATCACACCGGCACGCCCCATGTTGGATTGGGAACCGCTCGCCGCTGGCATGAGCGACCACGGTTGGCTTGACTTAACCAACACCCACGTTAATTGGACAGTGGGTGGGCGACTGATCAGCGTGAAAGGCGTTGATGACCCCCACATTGCTCGTGACGACTACGAGGGAATCCGCGGGTCCTTCAACAGCGAGGCAGATCTGTCCCTGGGTGTTGTGCATGCCCCCTACCTACGGGTCCTTGATGCAATGGCAGCGGACAACGCTCAACTCATTCTGGCCGGACACACGCACGGTGGACAACTTCGTGTCCCAGGCTACGGAGCGCTCGTCACCAACTGTGACCTTGATCCCAAGCGGGCACGTGGGCTTTCACAGCATCGCAACTCCGCACTACATGTTTCCGCAGGACTGGGTTGCTCTCGATACGCCCCATTCCGGTTCGCCTGCCCACCCGAGGCGACCTTGATCACGCTTAAACCACGCGGCTCACCTCCAGAATGGTCATGAGTACACCAAATTCCAGCCCAGTGCCCCGAGAACCTAATTAGGTGGTATTTCACCGGTCGTGGTGCTAACTTCTAGTCATGCACCCACTTTCGAAAATTGTGGTCGCGACGAGTCTGGTTCTAGCGCAGATGACGATGTCGCCGGTAATGGCAGCGCAAAATCCTGGCGACTCCTGTTCGCCTGACGGATCCGTTGCGGCGTTCAGCGGTACGTCAATGACCTGTCGTCAGTCCAAGTGGGTACTAGACGGTCCAATGCCCCAACCCGAAGCTCCAGGAACTCAGCAACCCGCCGCTTCGGTTAGCACCGTGAAGAAAGCGAATAATTTCCGGACCGTGGGTACGGTACTTAGCGACTCAACATTCGGATCAACCGCGAAGCAGGTCGCGGACGCGTCCGCGGTGCGCTTACCCAATGGTCGGATCAAGTTATTTGCTTTCGTTAACTCGACGGACACCCTTCCCGGCACACTTAGCGCCACGTCCACTTCACGGACGGGCCGATCCTTCGTGGCCGACCTACGACCTCCGCTATCTGGCATTGCTGCTGGGCAGCCGCGCGTGATCTCACTTGGAGGCGAGCGCATGCGGTTGTTTTATCTTGCGAGTGGCAGCATCAACGCCGCCATCTCCACCGACAATGGCGCTACTTTCACCGTTGAAGGTCCCGTTATCACAACTGAGCAGGCCGGCTTTGAGCCCGGTGGCATCACCTTGATCCGTCACAAGGGTAAGTGGCGAGCTTATTTCTCCAATCTCGAGAAACCGGGAGAGCGGGCACCTCGAGTGATGCGAACTGCAACAAGTTCAGACATGCTGACGTGGGAGATGGGTCCGGTCATAACTCAAGGAAGTGGACCGTTAGGTAACGGTGGCTCACATCCCTTCGCGGTGATAGACCGTGGAAGAATCGCGTTGTACTACGCAGGTGACCGAGGTAGCTTTTACGGAATCCTGGTATCGACCAGCAGGAACGGTATTTCCTTCACGGGTGAGAAGTCAGTAATCCAGGGGGGCGGGGATCCTGATATCGTCCGGCTGAACAAGAAATCATGGATCATGTATTACGGCGCTGACCTTGGTGGCGGTGAGTTCGGTATCAAAGCCGCAAAGTCGACCCGTCCGGTCGTTCCAAGAAAATAGCTACCTTGAAGTGCCACATGAAGCCTCTGGTTTTGCGTAAAAATTTGAAGTTGTCATAATTTCACCGTCCTGCCCACCTTATTGAATCCCTTCGGGCATTTAGGCTTGACTCCTTTTACGAATTTAGTCTTATTACCTTTAACACATTTGACCCGCTTTTTGACGACCGTACTTGTCTGCGCTGACGAAGAAGCATTACAAAGCTCACAGGTGATGCCTGGACTATTCAAGGCGACTCCGGGGCTAGCCACATAATTTCCCAGTCCAATGGATGGACCTGTGATGACAGTTGCAAAGGTGGCGATCGGCGTTGTGCCGGTTGCAGATTCCCCACGCACAATCACGGTGGAATCGCGCGTTGATGCATGAGCAAAAGTCTGCACAACTCCAGGGGACGCCTGTATGCCTGAACCGACCCCGCCTTGGCTTTGCGAGACGGGTCCACGGTAACTAAAGGTGCCTTGCAGGTCCGCTGATGTGTAGGCATTTATGGACGGCCCGCGCGACACATATAAAACCCACTCCGACCCATTAAAGAAAATATCCGGATCGCTGAAAGTCCCTCCCGTAATCGTCTCGGTAACCCTCGCTCCAGAATCTGCGCGAAACACCGTTCCGTTGCTTCCCGGGACTTCAACCGCCGACTTGATTTGCCTGGTACACGATCCCTCTCCGGGGGCGCATGAAGCTGGATCCTGCCCCATGATTCCGGGAAGGTAGAACATCACCAGCCGCCCATCCGGTAATTGGGCCAGGGAGGGGTCGACGTAATTTTCTCCACCTTCTATTGTGACTTTTTCGTGAGTTACGTCCCCTGTTTGCATATTCAGTCGGCTCACCCCGCCGGTTGAAATCACATAAAGCGTGTCTCCGCGCCTAAATACGTCTGGGACTGAGCCATCTCGCGGCTCCCATCCTGGAAGCAAACTCCATGATGCACCGTCATTGCTCTGCGCTAAATAGACTTCGTGACTTGAAGGATTGTTGCAATCCCCGGCGCCCGGCTTGCAGCCATGAAATGCCATTACGTATTGCTGAGCGGGCGGGCTCACCTTCGTCGGAGTTCGAGTGCTCGACGCCGCTGCGCCAGGAAGTGAAACGGACGCGCTCACAAGCGCCAAGACCGCCACTATGGCTATAGCCCTAAAAACGACCATGTTTCATTGTAATGACGAAGTGACCAAGCAGGCAACCAAAAGTAGCTGAATTATCCACCGACTAGTGGGTTTTCTCGCCCTTCACTGGATTTTCATAGGGGGCGCCCGGTCGCTCCCACCGACTCGGTAGCGGCCTGCAATCACTGACGAGACAAACTTTTTGTGCTCAACTCTCGAAGCGAACCCACGCCTGATGGGCCTTGCGGGCTAGACTTTGCGGAATTGCCACGGGGTGTGGCGCAGCTTGGTAGCGCGCTTCGTTCGGGACGAAGAGGCCGTGGGTTCGAATCCCGCCACCCCGACAAGTTGCACCTTTCACACAGCGAATAGTGCGCTGATGTCTTTCATTCTTTTCTTATTGATGTGAAACCACGCCCATTGACCTCGTTGCTCTCTGTGGATCAGCTCGGCTTCGGTCAGAATTTTCAAATGATGACTCACGGTCGGTTGGCTTAGGCCGACTGGCGCCGTGAGGTCACAGGCACACGCTTGCCCATTGAGGGCAATTATTGACAGGAGTTGCAGCCTGGCCGGATGCGCTACGGCTTTCAAGATCGGAGCCAATAAGTCCGCTTCCGACTTCCCAATTGGAGAGCGCAACCCTTGTGAGCAGCAGTCACTGACTTCCTGCAACTCTCGACGTAATTCTTTTGCTTGGCTTTTAGTCACGTGCACTCATTTCCTGTTCCAGTCATATATTGACAAATTTCAATATGTACTATAATTTATATATTGATAAATATCAATATATCGAAAGGCGTTAATTATGTCCAAAGTTCAGTTAGCCCTCAATGTCGCACACTTGGCTGAGTCCATCGATTTCTATTCCCAGATGTTTAAGGCGGAGCCACACAAGATCCGTCCCGGGTACGCAAACTTCCAAATTGACAATCCACCATTAAAGCTAGTCCTGATTGAAACAACAGACTCTGAGCGAGGAACCGGGCCGCACGGCGCCCTAAACCACCTTGGAGTGGAAGTGCCCAGCACCTCAGAAGTTGTCGAAATGATTGCCCACCTGCACACCGAAGGGCTCGCTGTTGCGGAGCAGATAGATGTTCAATGCTGCCATGCCAAGCAAGACAAGGTATGGGTCCACGATCCCTCAGGAACGCCTTGGGAGTTCTACACGATTACCGACGACAACTCCGACGGCATGGATCGAATTCTCGCCGAGGAATGTTGCTAATCGCTAAACAATCAGTTCAGCGATTTGGACCGCGTTTAGGGCTGCGCCCTTACGCAAGTTGTCACTGCTGACAAAAAGCACGAGGCCTTTATTGCCGGGCACACTTTGGTCCCGGCGGATCCGGCCAACAAAAGTTGGATCAGCACCTGCAGCTTGCAGGGGGGTGGGAATATCTGTGATCACAACTCCAGGAGCGCCTTTTAAGACCGCAAGTGCTTCGTCTGGGGTGACGTCTCGGGAAAATTCGGCGTTGATGCTCAGGGAGTGACCGGTGAAAACTGGAACCCGGACGCAAGTGCCCGACACCAGCAGATCTGGCAGCCCCAGAATCTTTCGACTTTCATTGCGCAGCTTCTGTTCTTCATCGGTTTCTTCAGTTCCGTCAGAAACTATTGATCCCGCGAGCGGGATTACATCAAAAGCAATTGTGCGAACATATTTGTCCGGGTCAGGAAAATTCACCGAGGTTCCGTCATGGGTTAGCTCCGCTATGTCCTGGGTCATAGCGGCTTCAACTTGAGTCTTAAGTTCGGCAACACCGGCTAGCCCACTCCCAGATACAGCTTGGAAAGTTGTCACAACCAAACGCTGCAAATGCGCAAATTTATCTAATGCCTTGAGAACCGGCATTGCCGCCATCGTGGTGCAATTAGGGTTGGCAATTATTCCCTTTTTTGCGTTTTTGACTTCCTCTGGATTTACTTCACTGACCACCAGTGGCACATCAGGATCCATGCGCCAGGCTGAGGAATTATCAATCACGATCGCTCCGGCAGATGCAAACTTTGGCGCGAGCTCCCTTGAGGTTCCACCACCCGCCGAAAAGATTGCAATGTCAATTCCCGACAGGTCGGCAATTGCAGCGTCTTCGACAACGTACTCCTGACCTTGCCACGTGATACCCGAACCGGCAGAGCGTGCAGAAGACATAACTCGTAAAGAACTCACCGGGAAGTTCCGCTCGGCAAGTAGGCGAAGAACGACTCCTCCCACTTGGCCAGTTGCACCAACTACTGCGACGCTTTTCCCAGCCATGTCTTTAACGCCCCGTTCCCGCATAGACAACGGCTTCACCGTCAGAATCCAGACCAAAAGCGGAATGCAACGCTTCAACGGCCGTATTTGCAAGATCAGCCCTCGTCACAATAGAAATTCGGATCTCAGAAGTAGAAATCATTTCAACGTTAACCCCTGCCTGGGCCAACGCTGAGAAGAAGTCAGCCGAAACACCAGGGTGAGAACGCATCCCCGCTCCCACCAGCGACACCTTCGCGATTCCTTCGTCGACACTGAGTGATTCGAAATCAATTTTGTCGCGCGCTCCATTGAGTGCTTCCATTGCCATATTCACCGAGTCCGCTGGGCAGGTGAATGTGACATCAGTTCTCCCGGTTGCGGTTGACGAAACATTCTGAACGATCATGTCAAGGTTCACTTTTGCATCAGCCAGTGCACGGAAGATAGCTGCCGCCTCACCCGGTTTATCGGGTACTCCAACCACGGTAATTTTTGCATCTTTCACGTCAGCTGCTACACCCGAAATTATTGGTTGCTCCACGAGCTTTCCTTCCTTGACTGCATCTGCGACACCTTGGGCTGACAGAACCCAGGTGCCTTCGGCTTGTGAAAATGATGAACGTACGTGAATAGGAACGCCGAATCTGCGGGCGTACTCAACGCAGCGAAGGTGCAAGACTTTTGCACCGACGGCTGCAAGTTCCAGCATCTCTTCGTAGGTGACAAAGTCGATCTTGGATGCTTTCTTAACCACCCGCGGATCTGTTGTGAAGACACCGTCAACATCGGTGTAAATCTCGCACGAATCAGCATTCAGCGCCGCAGCAAGCGCGACCGCGGTCGTGTCTGACCCCCCGCGACCAAGGGTCGTGATGTCTTTTGTGTCTTGGGCAACACCTTGAAAGCCAGCCACAATTGGGATGGCACCTTTAGCAAGTGCATCGGTAATCCGCCCCGGAGTGACATCGATAATCCTCGCCGCGCCGTGCGCTGAGTCAGTGATCAAACCCGCTTGTGATCCCGTATATGAACGGGACACTGCACCCAGGTCGGAGATGGCCATTGCAAGCAGAGCCATGGAGATCCGCTCACCGGCGGTGAGCAACATGTCCAATTCGCGTGCGGGTGGAAGCGGTGATACCTGCTGGGCTAAATCCATCAGTTCATCGGTTGAATCACCCATTGCCGAGACCACAACAACAACGTCGTGGCCCGCCTTCTTCGTCTCTACAATTCGGCGGGCAACCCGTTTAATGCTGGCGGCATCGGCGACACTGGAACCACCGTATTTTTGCACAATCAGGGACACAGCCTAAAGTTTAGTCTGACCGGGTATCGTGCCCGATGAGCACCAATCCACCGGAGACCTCAACAGACCCGAGGTTCTTACGATCAGGGAGCAAATGGGCGGGCCACACGTAATCGACGCAGACCAGGTGACGAAGAACTATGGGGAATTCACCGCTCTCGCAGGTGTTTGCGTGCACGTCGATGCTGGCGAGTGCCTCGCCCTCCTTGGCCCCAATGGCGCCGGCAAAACCACACTTACCGAAATCCTTGAGGGGTACCGCACCCGCGACAGCGGTGAAGTCGAAGTACTCGGTGTCGACCCCAGCAAGCCAACCGGCGCTTGGCGTTCGAAACTGGGAATCGTCCTACAAAATGCAAGTGACCTCGCAGACCTCACGGTGAGCGAAACGATCACCCACTTCGCCCGTTACTACCCCAATCCGGCCGATCCCGAGCAGGTAATTGCCGCTGTCGGATTGACCGAGAAGGCCGGCGCACGCAACGGCAAACTCAGCGGTGGGCAACGGCGCAGACTCGATGTTGCCCTGGGAATAATCGGTAACCCTGAAGTGTTGTTCCTGGATGAACCCACCACCGGCTTCGATCCAGAGGCGCGGCGAGAGTTCTGGGTACTCATTGATCGGCTCAAATCCGAAGGCACCACGATCCTGCTCACAACGCACTATCTGGATGAGGCTCAATACTTGGCCGACCGAGTCGCCGTAATCGCCCGCGGCCAGATAGTGGCACACGGAACGCCGGACTCAATCGGTCATCGGGGTGACGCGATCGTGACGTGGTCCGAAGGTAAGCGTGAAATGAGCGAGTCCACTACCGAGCCAACAGCATTTGTGGCTGCCCTCGCCAGCAAATTTGATGGGGAGATACCGCATCTTCGCGTTCGCCGTGCATCATTGGAGGACGCCTACCTTGAGTTGATCGCCCAAGACCGAGACATCCATGCTGGTGAGCACTTATGAACTTTATTCGCCTAGGCGCTGTTGGGATGGGCATGGGCCGGGTGGGAATCGAGCTCAAACAATTCTTTAGAGACCGGGAATCCGCTGTATTCAATTTCCTACTGCCCATGATCCTTCTGGTAATTTTTGGTTCAGTATTTGGTGGACAGGATCTGGGTGATTCCGGCATTACTTTTTCGCAATACTTCGTTGCCGGGATGATCGCCTCCGGGATCCTCTACACATCCTTTCAGAATCTAGCCATATCGATCCCCATGGAACGCGAGGACGGAACCCTCAAACGTCTCCAAGGAACACCTATGCCACCGGCTGCGTTCTTTATCGGGAAAATTGGCATGGTTTTTGTGGCCTACATTGCACAAGTCACCATCTTGATCGCCGTTGGCGTTCTCTTTTTTGATATCGACATTCCTACAACGTCATTCGCGATCTTCACCTTTATCTGGATCAGCATCCTTGGCCTGATCGCATTTACCCTACTCGGAATTGCATACTCCGTCGTGCCCAAGCAAGGGCGTGGTGCGGCCGCATTGGTTTCCCCCGTAGTGCTCGTATTGCAATTCACATCAGGTGTGTTTTTTGTGTTCACTGACCTCCCACAGTGGATGCAGAGCTTCGCATCATTATTTCCCCTGAAGTGGCTCGCCCAAGGAATGCGCAGTGTATTTCTCCCCGAGTCCGCCGCGGCCATGGAAGTCAACGGTTCATGGGAGCTCGGCATGACCGCAATCGTTCTGGTCGTGTGGATTGTTCTCGGGGCTTTCCTTGCCACACTATTTTTCCGCTGGACCCCACGGGGCGAAAACTAAGACCCGACTTGGCGCCGCCCAGCGAATGCGCGGCCCAAAGTTATTTCATCGGCATATTCCAGATCCCCGCCAACAGGTAGTCCACTGGCCAGCCGCGAGACGGTTAAACCCAAGGGAACCAACAGACGTGAAAGATAGGTCGCCGTGGCTTCGCCCTCAAGGTTGGGGTCCGTGGCCAGGATCACCTCGGTGACGCTGCCATCGGCTAGGCGCAGCATGAGCTCGCGGATTCGCAGATCATCCGGGCCAACTCCATCAATTGGATTAATTGAGCCACCCAGAATGTGGTACCCGCCACGGAACTCTCGGGTCTTCTCAATTGCTACAACATCTTTGGGTTCCTCCACGACGCAGAGCACACTCGGATCGCGTTTAGGGTCAAGACAAATTCGACACTGCGGATTCTGGGCAACATTCCCGCAAGTCTCACAGAACTGCACTTTTTCTTTTACCTCAAGGAGTACTTCAGCTAGTCGTTTTACGTCCTCCACGTCCTCGCCGAGGATGTGAAACGCAATGCGCTGTGCGCTTTTGGGACCAACACCGGGCAGGCGCCCTAGTTCGTCAATCAGGTCTTGAACGATTCCTTCATACATTAAGTATTAACCGTTCTCGATCTCACCGATGGAGACTCCGCCAAGTTCCTTAGAAATCAGGTCCGCACCCGTTACTTCACTTGATGCGGAATCATCCATGCTGGGGGCGTCCTCTTCCTCCGGCACGGGAGGAACGGTAGCGCCACCAACGACACCTTTTGCCCCCAAAACGACATCAATCTTCGTATCGATTTCCAGCACATCAAAGATTGCCTGGCGTAAGCGCTCGTCGTGTCCGCCAGATTTCACGTTGTTGTATCGGCCTGAGTCCATAACTCCCACTGCAAGTACACCGTTCTCAAAAGACAACGGCGTTGACTCTGTGAACCCCATCCAGGCCACACGTGAATACTTCAGCAACGCGTCCATGACTGCCGGCCACATTGATATAAATGAAGCAACAGTGGTGTTCCCCAGATTAGGGACCAGGGCTTGGGTTGCTACCGGCTTAGGAGTGTCCTCGACTGGTTCCTCTGCGGCTGGCTTTGCCGGCTTCTTGGGCGGGGCTGGCACAGGCGGG
>DEZY01000027.1:7286-12230 GCA_002365735.1 Actinobacteria bacterium UBA3120 | reverse complement strand
ATAAGCGTGAATCTTGACGCCCAAACTGCCACGATCGTGGCGCTAATTGGTGTGGTCGTCGGGGTAATTGGGGTCGCGATCGGAACTATTGCACTGGCGAAACTTTCTCGTTTGCACCGTTCCTACTCGCTCCTGGAAGTTGCTGAGGGACGCGAAACCTACATCGACGTATTGGCCCGGACCCTTGAGCGCTTTAATGAGATCCAAGACGAAATGCTCGCCCAGGAATATGCCATTAATCAACTCAAGTCCGGTTTGCGCGATTCGCTTAATCACATTGCCGTGGTGCGATACGACGCACTCGACAATCTCAGCGGGCGCTATTCGTTTTCTGCGGCGATTGTTGACGACTATGGCGACGGTCTAATTGTCACCACAATTCACGGCCGAGCTGACACCCGCTCCTACCTTAAAGAGATTACCGCCGGGAAATCTGACATCGACCTTTCACCCGAAGAGAGCGAAGCAATTAGTACGGCACTTGGTCGGTCCAAAACAATGGAGAAAAGCGCATGAGTAATGCAATGCGCCAGATCGCCTACCTTGGCCCATCCGGTTCTTTCTCGGAAGCGGCACTACGCGCATCCAATGTTTTCCAGGCCGGTGGCGTTGATCCGGTTCCGGCTAAATCAGTGTTGCACGCCTTAGATTCGGTCCGTAATGGTGAAGTTGCAGCGGCTTTGGTTCCGATTGAAAACTCGATTGAAGGTTCAGTAGCAATTACTCTCGATGAACTAGCGAGCGGTAAACGTCTGGTGATTATTAGTGAAGTTGTGCTACCCGTCGAGTTCTCTTTACTCGTCCGACCGGGCACCAAGCTGTCCGACATTCACACGATCAGTACGCATCCGCATGCACAAGCACAAGTGCGTAATTGGTTGAGTGCGAATCTGCCTGATGCCGATGTCATTCCCTCAATGTCCACCTCGGCCGCTGCCGCGGCACTGATGGGGGAAAACCCAGCTTTTGATGCCGCCATTGGGCAAGCACTCAATTCGGAGATTTATGGACTGGAAATTTTGGCCGACCAAATTGGTGACAGCTCTGATGCCTATACGCGTTTTGTAATAGTTGCTCTGCCGGGTGATCTCCCCGAACCATCGGGTGCTGACAAAACAACTTTGAGCGTATTTCAGCGCGAGAACCACCCGGGTGGCTTACTGGAAATCCTGACCGAGTTTGCGGTACGCGGGATTAACCTCACTCGGCTGGAGTCGCGCCCAACGAAAAAAACTTTGGGTGACTACTACTTCAGTGTGGATTTCGAGGGTCACGTAAATGACCTTCGCGTTGAGGAAGCTTTGATGGGTTTGCACCGGGTGTGTCTTGATATCCGTTTCCTTGGCTCCTACCCTCGCCACGACGGGCGCAAGCCGGTCGTGCGTGCTGGAGTTACCGATACTGATTTTGAAACTGCCCAGGCTTGGTTGGACAAATTGAAGGGAACTTAATGAGAATTCTGGTAACGGGCGGTGCTGGCTTTATTGGTAGTCACTTTGTGCGCGAACTACTTGCGGGTTCTTACCCGTGGCTCGGCGAAATCGACGGCGTAACCGTGTACGACAAGTTGACGTATGCGGGCAACTTGGAAAACCTCGGATCAGTGTCGAGTGATCCTCGCTACTCATTTGTCCAAGGTGATATTTGCGACGGAGATCTGCTCGACCAGGTTCTGCCCGGCCATGACGTGCTGGTGAATTTCGCCGCAGAAACCCACGTGGACCGTTCAATTCACGGACCACAAGACTTTATTATTACTAATGTCGTGGGGACGCAAACAGTGCTCGATGCATGTCTGCGCAACAAGATCGCTCGCACCGTGCACATTGGTACGGACGAAGTCTACGGCTCAATTGATGAGGGATCCTGGACTGAGTCGGAGCCCCTGCAGCCCAACTCGCCGTACTCCGCTGCAAAAGCGGCGGCCGAAATGCTGGTTCGGGCTTACAACGTGACCTACGGCCTCAATGTGAGCAGCACCCGTTGTTCCAATAATTACGGTCCGTATCAATTCCCGGAAAAACTAATCCCACTTTTTGTCACGAACTTGATTGATGGGAAAAATGTCCCGCTCTACGGCGATGGCCTTAATGTCCGCGACTGGCTACACGTTGATGACCACTGCCGTGGAATTGCGCTCGTCATCTCCAAGGGCCAGCCGGGTGAGTCATACAACATTGGTGGCGGCCTGGAACTCAGCAATAAGGAAATTACCACGAAAGTCCTTGAAGCAATGGGTGCTGATTGGTCAAAGGTCACGCCGGTGGAAGACCGAAAAGGACACGACCGGCGCTATTCGGTTGATGATTCAAAGCTTCGTGCACTGGGCTACGAGCCGCAACACAAATTTGTTGACGGACTCGCCGAGACGGTCGCTTGGTACACAGACAATGAAGCCTGGTGGCGCCCACTTCAAGCCAAGGCAGTGATTAAGTAGTCTCAATGAAAATTCTCATTACTGGCAGCAACGGACAACTCGGCACCGAGTTGGTATCGCGCTACCTTGATCGCCCACAAGATGAAGTGTTCGTGGGCGACCTCCCGGACCTTGATATCACCTCTGAATTGTCAGTCGCATCGACATTTTCCAAAATCGCACCAGAGCTTGTGATCAACTGCGCGGCCTGGACTGCGGTTGATGCAGCAGAAGAAAAAGAAAGCTCCGCGTTTACGGTCAATGCGGAAGGGCCGGCAATTCTTGCGACCTATTGCGCACGGGCCGGTGCGCGCATGGTGCAGATTTCAACGGACTACGTGTTCGCGGGTGACGCGCACGAGCCATACGCCGAAAATGCTCACGCCCAACCCGTGACGGCCTACGGGCGCACCAAATTCGCCGGTGAAAATTTTGTTCGGGAACTTCTGCCAGACAACCATGTGATTATTCGAACGGCATGGCTGTACAGCCCGATCGGAAACAATTTTGTTAAAACAATCATTCGGGCCCAAAAAGAGCGGGACACCTTGCGCGTGGTCACCGATCAGATCGGTCAGCCAACATGTGCCGGTGACCTTGCGGATCAAATAATTTCACTGTTGGACACCTACCAAGGTCCGGGAACTTTTCACGGCACTAGCAGCGGTGTTACTTCTTGGTTCGAGTTTGCCCGCGCAATCATGTCTGAGATTGGTCAAGATCCGGAGCGGGTGCTACCCACTGATTCGTCAAGTTATGTGCAAGCGGCGCCCCGCCCCGCCTACTCGGTGCTCGGGCACCTTGGGTGGGCGTCAGTTGGGATGGAGCCCATGCGCGACTGGCGGGCCGCATTGCACGATGCAATTCCAGTAATCTTGCAAGCCAGCGATTAGTCCACCGGTCAACTTTGGGGTTGTTTCGACCCGCTGTGGCTACACGTGGATTGAATTAAGAATCTGGGCCACGCCAATGCCGGGTTCCGGCGCCGTCATCAGGTCGGCGTACGCCGCAACTTTTGGTGCAGCGCTGCCCATCGCAACCCCGAGCCCAGCCCACTCCAACATTTCGATGTCGTTCCACGAGTCGCCGATTGCAATGGTTTTTGCGGGATCGACCTGCCGCCGGGCACACACCTCTTTGAGCATATTGGCTTTGTTCACGCCCTTAGGAGCAATATCCATCCAGGCAACATCAGCGACGCCGAATACCACCGAGTGAAACCCAAGGCTCTTGGCAACTTCACCAAAGCTGCGCGTGGTTGAAGTCTCGCTTCGGACAACCAGGCGCACTACCGGGTCGGCGGTGAGTTCGGCGAGTTCAACTTGGCGAATATTGATGCCAAGTGCGCCAGTATCGAACAGATGAGTCGTGCGGAAGTCACCGTGGAAATCTTCAACCGCAAAGACGGCGTCTGGGACTAGTTCAGAAAGTTGCTCAAGTGCCTGACTGGCATCGAAAGTCACCGCTTCCACGATCTTGCCGGTCTCCACCATGGCCAAGACTCCGCCGTTACTGCACACGACTAGGTCTTCAATTCCAGCGGCACGGGCAATCGGGAAAGTTGTGCTCACCGAGCGACCCGTTGCCAGCGTGACTTTGATGCCGGCTTCCACTACGCGTTCAATTGCGTCAACCGCGATCCCGGGAAGGCTGCCCATGTGTTGAACGAGAGTGTCGTCAATGTCGAGCGCGATCAGTTCGGGTCGCCAGTCGATGGGTAAAGGCTCCCCTGCTGCGTGCGTTGGGATTTGCGGTGAAGATTTTTCCCCACTCATGACAGGACCGTCTTTCCGCCGAGGAATGGCTGCAGAGCTTTAGGCACAGTCACAGTTCCATCCGCTTGTTGGTGGTTTTCGAGAATTGCAACAATAATTCGCGGCATTGCGCACAACGTGCCATTTAAAGTTGCAAGGGGTCTGGTTCCCTCGGAGTCACGCATCCGAATCTTCAACCTTCGCGCCTGGTACTCGGTGGTGTTAGAGGTCGAAGTCACCTCGCGGTAGGTACCTTGGGTCGGAATCCAAGCCTCGATGTCAAACTTTCGAGCCGCACTAGAGCCAAGATCTCCCGAAGCGACATCAATTACGCGGTAGGGAAGCTCGAGCGAATCCATAAAGTCCTTCTCCCATTGGAGCAGCCGCGCGTGCTCCGCCTCCGCATCAGCTGGGTCGCAATAAACGAACATTTCCACCTTGTCGAACTGGTGAACCCGGATAATTCCAGTGGTGTCTTTGCCGTAGGAGCCTGCTTCGCGGCGGAAACACGTTGACCATCCGGCATAACGCAGGGGTAAATCCGCGGCAGAAATGATTTCATCCGAGTGATATGCAGCCAGAGGGACTTCCGAAGTTCCCACCAAATACATGTCCTCTGATTCAACCCGATACACGTTCTCTTCGGCTTGACCCAAGAAACCCGTTCCATCCATTGCCGCTGGTAGCACCAACGCCGGAGTGATCATCGGGATTAACCCATTTGCAGTCGCCTGCGCTATTGCAAGATTGAGAAGTGCGAATTCAAGGAGGGCG
>DEZY01000027.1:0-7097 GCA_002365735.1 Actinobacteria bacterium UBA3120 | reverse complement strand
GGAAACTTTTGCACCACGGTCAACATCAATTGCTTTGAGGGCCTCACCGATTTCCAGGTGGGTCTTCGGTGCGAATCCTTCGGCTGCAAAATCGCGGGGAGTTCCCACAGTTTCCAAAAGTGTGAATTTCGCTTCGCCACCCACGGGTGAGCGTGGATCAACGAGATTGGACAGCGCGCCAGCGATTGCGACCAGTTTTTCATTGAGGGCAGAGGCGGTTTCATCAGTGGCCTTGACCCGCACAGCCAGGTCGGTCGCTTTTGCCATGAGTACATCCACTTGAGCGCTTAACTCTGGTGTGGGGTTTTTCTTGAGCTGACCCTGTAATGGGCCAATCTCTTTGCCCAGAACCTTTTGTTGATTGCGCAGTAAATCAAAAGCTTGCTGCGCCTCACGCGCTGCGACGTCAGCGGCAAGCCATTGGTCCACCAAACCCGAATCCTCACCGCGTTTTTCCTGGGATTCACGAACCAGGTCCGGGCTTGTGCGCAAGATATTGGGATCAATCACGGGCACTACTCTACTTTTGACGGAACTGCCACCATGTGAGGCTCGTCTGGCCGGGGACAAAGCCTGAGTTTTTGACCATGAAGTGAGCTGGGGAAATACTGGACCACCGAGTGTGCCTAGCCCGCTGACTATTACGAGCTTTCCCGCCTATGTGAGTTACCCAGCGCCCGCGGCAGTTACGCGGTGACCCGCCAGAGAGTGAGCGCTCCTGAGTCATAGGGCGTTATGGAAATCATGTTTATGCCAGCTTCGGTGTAAGCCCAGTCACTATCGCAATTGGAATCTGTGATTACGTATCCAACCTGGGCTGCCTGTAGCCCGATCAGGGTATCTCCAGTCATGCGGTCAGCCTGGGTAAGGTTTTTTATTTCTTCTCGGTTATCGGGCCAGGCGAGGCCGTAGTTGAAGAACGCTACGGGTCGGGAAGTAATCAGTTTTAATAACTGCGGGTCAGTACATCTACTGGAAAGGATCAACTCGCGTGAGCCACTGGGGATTTCTTTTGTGAGTTCTTGGATCGCTAGGGCGCGCGAGTCTTGGGTTGGCAGGACTCCTTGTTCGCGGGCGTAGCTGAAAAAACCGGCAAAATCAGCGAGAGAAATTAGCCAGAGGAGCACAGCAACGACAAGTACAGCCAGGCCGGTCCGCTTCTGTTGAAAGGACAGGGCGTATGCCAGCAGGATTGAGATCAGGAAACCAGTAATGATCGAATACTGCAACCAAAATCGATACGGCTCTTGATTGAATCCCCAGAGATCGTTGGTTGACATGATCACAGCGCCAATTGCGGTTGCCGCAAAAAACGAGTAGATCACTTCCTGGCTCCGCCCTGGCATGACGCGTGAAACAAAAAGAATGTAGATCGCAAACAGAATAAGTGGAACCGCTGCAACAGCGGCGGCAATCAGTGGGACACCCAGGTCCAGAGAGGATCCCTGTCGGTACGCGAGGAACTCGTCCTGTGAAGCAATTCCGAGCAGGGTCCGAATCACCTGGGGGCTCGCGGCGATCCCTGCTAGGGCAATTAGGGAAAAAGTTGTGTATAGGTTGCTCTTAATGAACGGATAGGCCGCAATCGCGGCGACGAGGAGTAACAAGGCAAACAATGGAAGTGGTCCGATCAGAGCCGCGATCGGATTGCTGAAAACAAGGACCAGCCCGGTAGCTGCGATCACGAGTACGGTCCGGCGCCGTGATTTTGCGGTAATCAGTGCCGTAATGGTAATGAACGCGGCGGCAAATGAGGCGGTGGTGAAAAAAGCATAAGTGTGAAGATTGGCGAGCAACCCGATCAACGCGGCGGCGATAAAAATCCTGGTGTTGCTCCGCGACGGCGCCAGCAGGTGCCAAAGAATCAGGGCGAGGGCAACTGTTCCGCCCATCAGGGCGATTGCCCCCGAATTGAGGGTGAATAGCGTCCCAAAAGGCCCCCAAATAACGGCGTGGGCGCTCAGGCTTGTATACCAATAGTCATGGATAAAGGTGGACAGTGTCCCGGTGAAGAGTGCGAGCCCGGGCAGAATTGGCGCCCACCACCGGCGTGAGAGTGTGTGCGCGATCAGACCCAAAATCGCGATGGCAATGCCAATTGTGGCAAGACCCAGAACCTGCCAGAGCAAGTTGACCGGGACCCCGGTGACGTTGTTGACTAAGCCAAGAAAGTGATACCAACCGCTGGGATAGAAGCTCACTCCAGTTCCGGTGAGTGGCTCTGCGGACGATCCGATGCTCTGGGAACTATTTACCGCTATTGCCGCGTAGGAGAGCTGGTCATTACTGAAATATGCACGGAATCCCTTCGTCCAGTCTGCGTTACTGACCGGACCCAGAAGTGCCCACAGCGATAACGCTTGGGCCGTGAGGAAACTGCCCCCAACTGCGAGGCCTCGAGCAAGTGTTGTCATTGGGGCAGAGTCTAAGACTTTGGCCGAGAGTAATGGGTAGTGCTTACTCGATCGTGCGGCAATTAGCGAACTTGCAGCACAATCTTTCCCGTCGCTTCACCGGCTTCGAGCATTTTCTGGGCGTCCCCGGCCTGCTCGATCGGGACGACGCGGTCAATTACCTGCTTGATGGTCCCGTCGGTGATCCAGGGCCACACAATTTTTTCGACTTCGCGGCAGATCATGGATTTCTCCGACTCGGGACGACCGCGCAGTGAGGTTGCGGTGATTGTCGCGTTCTTGCGCAGTAGTTGGTCAATCTGAAAATCGACTTTTGTGCCACCCTGCATGCCAATGATTGCCAGGTGCCCATTGCGCTTGAGCGCCTCGACATTTTTGGACAGGTAACTTGCGCCCATGTTGTCCAGAATCGTGTCGGTTCCGCCCCACGTATCGCGAATCACGTCGACGAAGTCTTGTTCGTGGTAATTAATAAGTACGTCTGCACCAAGGGATGCGCACGTATTGAGTTTTTCTTGGCTGCCGGCCGTGACCGCAACTTTGGCTCCGAGGGCTTTGGCAACCTGAATCGCGAAAGTTCCAATTCCCGAGCCCCCACCATGAATCAAAATTGTGCTTGCCTCGCGTAACTGCAGAACCTTGGTGAGGTTGCTCCAGACTGTGCAGGCAACTTCAGGCAGTGCTCCGGCATCAAGGAGGCTGACCCCTTCGGGGACGCTCATGACTTGGCCGAGTGGAGTGGCGACCTTTTGGGCGTAACCGCCACCGTTGAGTAGTGCGGTCACGCGCTCGCCGATTCGATCCATGGTGAGCGCCGCGCCCACAGACACAATTGTGCCCGCGCATTCAAGTCCCAGAATGTCGGTAGATCCGGTGGGAGGTGGGTAGTTGCCCTCGCGTTGCAACAGGTCTGCTCGGTTGACCGCGGTCGAGGTGATGTCGATAATCACTTCACCTGGTTCAGGTCGCGGGTCAGCGACCTTGTCCCACACGAGTGTTTCAGGTCCACCAAAGTCCTTTTGGGTGATCGCGAACATGATTAGGCCTCTTCTCTGTTGTATTTAATGACAACTAAACGGTCACTCTTTTCGAGGAATCGGATGCTTTCAGTGTAGAAGCGGTGTGTGATTCCATTACGAATCACCGCGAGAACTATTTGACCTTTCTCGTTGAGGTCCCCGGGCGACATGCTGAGTTCTTCCTTTGTCACAGCGCGCTCGGTAACTTCGAGTCCGCGGGATGAATCAAGGAGGTCTTCCATGAGGGCGCCGGCCTCTGAACTGATGACCGAAAGGCCCATGAGACGCCCGGCCGATTCAGCCGTGGGGATCACACTGTTGGCACCTGACTGGCGGAGCACATCGGCGTTCTGGGATTCGCGAACCGCAGCGATAATCCGGGCGTTAGCCGGCGCTAGGCGCCGAGCCGTGAGGGTTACCAGCACGGAGGTATCGTCCTCGTTGGTGGCAACAATTATTTGGCCGGCCCCTTCGATGGATACATCTTTAAGTACTTCTTCTTGTCGGCCATCGCCGACGAATGCAACGAGACCATCGCGGGTTGCCAGATCACAAGACTCTCGATCTGGGGAAACAACAACGATTGTGTTTGGGTCGTAGCCAGCGTCGAGCAGGGCTTTGCCCGCGCTACGGCCTTTAACTCCGTAACCAATGATGATTGTGTGGTTTTCCACTTTCTTCCTCCATTGCCGGGACCGGATTTCAGTTCGAGTTTTTTTGGTGAGTACTTCAATAGTGGTTCCTACAAGCACGATTAAGAAAAGGAAACGCAGTGGCGTAATGACCAGTACGTTTACAACACGAGACGATTCGCAGATCGGAACAATGTCACCGTAGCCGGTCGTCGAAAGGCTTACGGTTGCGTAGTAAAAGGAATCGATCCAGGTGAGTTCACCGATGACCCCACCGTCTGCATAACACGCACGCTCAAAGTACACAACCATTGCCGTGATTACGAGTGTGGCCGCGGCCACCCCAAAGCGAAGGATTACGTTCTTGATCGGGCTGAGTTTGCGTCCCCGAAAGAGTAAAGAACGGGCAGACTCTTCGGTGCCGTCACCCTCGTGGTTCTCAAGTGATCGCTTGTATCGGCGACCGAGTGTGTCATCCATTACAACCCGCTTCGCCTCGCACGCGCTTAATCATGCCAGCAATCCCTGATCGTGTGGCCGGTAGGCAGATATCGGGTCGAGGATTCCCACCGAGGAGGTCGGGAGCCCGATCCCCCTACTCACTTGTGTTTCACGCACCGAATGGGGAAATAGTGAGCACAACATCGCCCGGTGACCCCATCTCTGGTGAAACGATGGCGAAATCAGTGGCGCCGGCTACACCGCTGAGGCCCGCTGGGCCGTCAGCTTCCAGGACCTGCGCCGTCCGCCCGGCCGGGCTAGTGCTGACTCGAACGGGAACGATCGTGGTGTCTTCTGCGTAGTCGGGAAGTGGGGTTTCGCCCATTAACACCGCAGTGTGGGTGCTCTCAACCCACGCGGCACCCCGCAGCCCCGCAATCAGCGGTGGCGCGATAGTTATTAACGCCGCCAACGCACTTCGTGGATCACCGGGAAGGCCGAGAAGTAATTTTCCATCGGGTAGTCGAGCGAGTAGGACCTGTGCACCCGGTGTCATGGTCACTCCATCAATGAGCCAATGGGCAGCGAGGTCGCGCAACACGGTGCGCAGCAGGTTCTCTCCACCCGGAGCGGTTGAACCGGTTGTGATCAGCAGGTCTGCGTGTGAATCTTCAATCTCTTCAAGAAGTAAATCCTTTGTTTCAGATGCTCGAACATGTGGGTTTCCCCTCGCACCTAGGGCGCCCACAAATGCCGGAATGCTGATGCCTAAGGCATCACGCACTCGGCCGCCTCGGGGGGATCCTTGGTCAAGCAGGGACTCTCCAATAATGAGAGTGCTGACCACAGGTGGTCGACAAATGCGCAGATGGTCGTACCCGGCCGCGGCAGCGAGTGAAATTACGTGCGGGGTAACGAGCGAGTCTGCGGGAACGAGTTCGCGTCCGGCACCTGCGATCGCCCCTTGGCGAATAATCCCAGAGCCAAATTCAGGACGAGCATTCTCATCGGGTGTCCCATTGAGTGGATCAAAGGCAATGACTTGATGCTCGTCCGCTTGAATCTCGACGAGTTGTCCTTGTGAGAATGGCAAAACCGCATCGGTGTGCGGTGGGACGGGCTCGAATGCGCGCAGCCTGGTCCCATAGCGCTGGGGAAGGGCAACATCGGGGGAAAGATCAATCAGGGTCCAGGGTCCCCCCGCGCACAAGGCGTAGCCGTCGAATTGGGCAACATCAACACTGGGTTCATCGGCAAGGGTGACTAATGCTTCACCGAGCAAGGAGCCATGGGATTCATCCAGTCGAGCCGTGGCAAATTGAAGTGGTTTTCCGGCGGCATGGGAGACCAGGCGCGCTTGGGTCCACGAAAGCAGTCCATCCATGCCAAGTGCTGCATCGCTCATGAGATTAGAGCTCGAGTTGCGCCATGAGTTCACGGATACCTTCGACACTGAGCCACAGATCATTGGTATTGGAGGAGTAAGAGAATCCGTCCGGGACTTGTTCACCTTCAGGGTCGGTGAACCCCCATTCGGCGAGGGTTGGCAAAACCACGTAGCGGCCTTCTTGCCTGATGGTTCGGCGTGAGTCCTCCGTGGAAATCATTTCTTCATGCAGTTTCTCACCCGGTCGGATTCCGACTTCAACAAGTGGTGCGCCCGGCGCGATTGCCTCAGCGAGGTCAGTGACTTTCATGCTGGGAATCCGGGGCACATACAGTTCACCACCGGTCATGTCGGTGTAACTGCGAATCACGAAGTCAACGGTTTGCGGGAGAGTGATCCAGAAACGGGTCATGCGCAGGTCGGTGATGGGAAGTGGCTCACCTTTTTCGGCGAGGGACCTAAAAAATGGGATTACGGATCCGCGGCTACCCATAACGTTTCCGTACCGCACAACCGAAAAAGTTGTGCCGCGCGCTTTCCCGTAGTTGTTGCTGGAGATAAAGAGCTTGTCGGCCGTGAGTTTCGTCGCGCCGTAAAGATTAACTGGAGAAGACGCTTTATCTGTTGACAGGGCGACAATTTTTTTCACGCCAGCTTCAACTGCCATGCGAATCACATTTTCCGAACCCAAGATGTTGGTCTTGATGTATTCCATGGGGTTAAGTTCGGCAGTATCAACCTGCTTAAGGGCTGCCGCGTGGACAACAAAGTCAACCCCGTAGAGCGCAAGTTTGAGTCGATCAGCATCACGAATGTCGCCGAGGAAGAAACGGACACGATCGTCGTCGCCCCAGATTTGTCGCATTTCGTACTGCTTGAGTTCATCCCGCGAAAAAATCACCACGCGGCGAGGGGAATGCTGGGTAAGAACTGTGTGTAGGAACTCTTTGCCAAATGAGCCGGTGCCGCCGGTGACCAGGATGTTGAGGCCCTTGAGAGGTGACTCAATCGACATGTACTTCCTCCTGACGGCGGGCTGCTGACAGCGGCTAGTTCAGCGAGCTCACTCTATCGGATTGCGGTGTTGTCTCTGGCGGTTTGGGGGTGGGGGAGCGTTTGCGGGTCGGGGCTGGGACGTATCCACGGGCGAGTAGCAGGAAGGTCAAGGTCGCGCTGGATGCGATGAGCAATGCAATAGACCACT
>DEZY01000126.1:56588-59797 GCA_002365735.1 Actinobacteria bacterium UBA3120 | reverse complement strand
AAGCCGGTACCAACGCCAAACCACCCAGGCACTACTTGACGGGACTGGGTCCAACCAAATACCCAGGGAATCGCCCGAAGCCCATCAATTCCGGCAGCCGTGTCAGGTCGCCGCGAGGGTCTTGAACCAAAATGCATTGCCCCAAACTCTCCGACCGGAGTTGATAGTGCGAAGTAGCGAGGTAGTTCGGAATCAAAGATTAGCGACCGATATTTGTCTTGGGCGCTGGCGGAGGAAATCCCCATCACTTCATCCCAACGATTAAGTTCCGCCGTAGAACGCCTGGGCGTTTGATGCAAAAGGGAAGCGTCAAGCACCGCGGCGGCCATTTGTTCAAGATTGTCGCGGGCAAGCACTGGGAGTAAATATTTGTCAGAGATAACTTCGCCTTGTTCAGTGATCTTGATTTGCCCTGAGAGAACGCCCCAAGGTTGTGACATGATGGCGTCGTAAGTGGGTCCGCCACCCCGACCAACGGTGCCACCCCGACCATGGAATAGCCGCAGTGAAACGCCGTGTTTTGCCGCGACATCTCTCAGGTGCCGCTGGGCCAAGTGGATTTCCCATTGAGACGTCGTGATCCCTGCGTCCTTATTGGAATCGGAATATCCCAGCATTACCTCTTGTCGATCACCACGGGATGCAACAATTTTGCGGTAAATCGGATCGGATAAAAGCGCATCGACTATCTCACCAGCAGCATGCAATTCCGCAACTGTTTCCAGTAGAGGTACGAACCCAACGAGCGATTCGCCGTTATCTGTATTTATCAATCCAGCCTCCCGCCCCAACACCACGGCCGCAAGAACATCGTCTGCGCCTTTGGTCATTGAGATGATGACTGATTCAAGCGCTCGGTTACCGAATTCAATTACAATGTCGCGGGCAACAACTAAAGTATTGAAAGTTGTCATGCCCATTTCATCAAGTGGAGGGGGGTTGGGTGCGAGCGGCCGTTGTGATTGAAGTTCGGTTGCCAAAAGGTCAAATCGCGCGGAAGAGCTAAGGTCTAAATACTCCTGGGGCGAGTTATTGTTCAGGCGGGCGATCAATTGCGAAATTGCACCCTGAAATTTTTCCGAGTGTTCGCGGATATCGAGCGTGGCAAGTGGCAATCCGACGCTGGCAACGACCCGGATCGCTTGTTCAAGTTCCCCATGGGCAATGAGTTGGCCCCGGTGGGCGAGTAAGTCTCGCCGGATTAGGAACAGGTCATTCAAGATTTCCTGAGTGCTGGCGTAATCGCGACCGACAACGCGAGGTGACCTATTTACTAGTCGGTCGTGAGTGAGGTGGAGGCGCAAACGAATTACTGTTAGCTTGATTCGGATTGGTTCCTCAGCATTGAGTCGCAGATAACGTCGGTCAAATTCGGGGAGTACTTCAAGATCCTGATTGATTGACTCCCACAGTTCAGGTGAAGTCCCGGCAATCCGTTCAGAGATTGACAGGTCTTCAATTAATGAATCGATGTGCGGGAGCAGGTCCGTAAGGGCATTTTCGCGGAGAAATGTAACAACTTCGGCGGTGAGTTCAGGAGTGACGAACGGATTTCCGTCACGGTCGCCACCGATCCACGAGCCGAAACTGATGGGTCGTGAATCTGCTGGGAGTGTGACTCCAAGTTGATCGAAAGCATTTGCCAAGTCATGTAATACTTCACCGAGCGGTCCTCGGGTGAGGTCATTCATGTAGTACAACGCATTGCGAGCCTCGTCGAGTACCTGTGGTTTTTCCAATCTCAATTCGTCCGTCTGCCACAGCAGGTCAATGAGTTCGGCAAGCCGCGCGGTTCGCGTTACGTCTGAGACCCGCTGATCCATCAACGTATCTGCGATTTTGCGCAACTTAATCAGTACTGAACGCCGGGCGGCTTCGGTGGGATGCGCGGTGAAAACCGGGCGCACTGACATGTTGCTAGCGATCTGGGCAACTTGTTCAGGGGTGTATCGGGCTAGTGACTCGGGCGAGAGGGCTTCTGTGACGACCTTGGCGAGCGGTGACCCTGAACTTACGTAGGCGTCAAGAACATCGTGGGTGCGTTCGACCTGCTCGGCGATATTTGC
Organism: Actinobacteria bacterium UBA3120; assembly: GCA_002365735.1. Classification (GTDB taxonomy): domain Bacteria; phylum Actinomycetota; class Actinomycetes; order S36-B12; family S36-B12; genus UBA4592. The sequence continues at coordinate 57,731 of DEZY01000126.1, read as the reverse complement.
GAGATCAAAATAGATCGAGAAGGACCGGGCTAGCAATGTGGCGCTTTCTAGGTCTAGTTCTCTCAATAGTTGGGCTGCTACCGTGGGATCGTCGCGGATAAGTGCCCGCACTTTCTCGACTAAATCGAGTAACTCTGGCCCCTCTTGGCGCACCAGGGTGTGACCCAGAAGATCCCCGAGCAACCTGATGTTGGTTCGAAGCCTGAGGTCAGATTTATTCCCAGCAGCAATTTCACTCACGCAGACATTGTGTCGTACTGCATATTTCGGTCAGATTTCGCGTTGGGCGTACGGGTTGCGGTGCATCTCGGGTTTCACTCCGGTGATTCATGGGGGACAATGGGGACAGCCGGTTCGGGTGTCCACACCCGAAGGCACGCATTAAGGAGAATGGCCAATGTTCGAGCGGTTTACAGACAGAGCCCGTCGAGTGGTAGTCCTTGCCCAAGAGGAAGCCCGCATGCTTAACCACAACTACATTGGCACTGAACACATTTTGCTCGGCTTGATCCACGAAGGTGAAGGCGTGGCCGCCAAGGCGCTCGAGAGCCTTGGCATCTCGCTTGAGGCGGTTCGTCAGCAGGTTGAGGAAATCATCGGCCAGGGACAGCAGGCCCCCAGTGGTCACATTCCATTTACCCCTCGCGCCAAAAAAGTCCTAGAACTTTCATTGCGCGAAGCGCTGCAGTTGGGGCACAACTACATTGGCACCGAGCACATTTTGCTGGGCTTGATCCGCGAAGGTGAAGGCGTGGCCGCACAGGTATTGGTCAAACTTGGTGCAGACCTCAACCGCGTTCGTCAGCAAGTGATTCAGCTCCTGAGCGGATACCAGGGCAAAGAGCCCGCAACGTCGGGTGGTCCGGCCGAGGGTGCGCCGTCAACTTCACTTGTCCTTGATCAGTTTGGTCGCAATCTCACCGCAGCCGCCCGGGAGAACAAACTTGACCCGGTGATTGGTCGTTCGAAAGAAATTGAGCGGATAATGCAGGTTCTTTCCCGCCGCACCAAGAACAATCCAGTGCTGATCGGTGAGCCAGGGGTCGGTAAGACGGCGATAGTTGAGGGTCTCGCCCAAGACATTGTGGCCGGTGAAGTCCCCGAGACGTTGAAGGACAAGCAGGTGTACACATTGGATCTGGG
>DEZY01000126.1:54708-56390 GCA_002365735.1 Actinobacteria bacterium UBA3120 | reverse complement strand
CTTAAAGAGATTCGCACGCGTGGTGACATCATTCTTTTTATTGATGAAATCCACACACTCGTTGGTGCAGGCGCTGCTGAAGGCGCAATTGACGCGGCAAGCATCCTCAAGCCGATGCTTGCTCGGGGTGAGCTTCAAACAATTGGCGCTACGACTCTTGATGAGTACCGCAAGCATATTGAAAAGGATGCAGCGCTTGAACGCCGTTTCGCTCCAGTGCTCGTCGAAGCACCCGATGTCCCTCACACAGTTGAAATCCTTCGCGGGCTTCGTGACCGCTACGAATCCCACCACCGGGTCTCGATCACAGATGGTGCATTGGAAGCCGCGGCGCGTCTGTCTGATCGCTATATCTCAGATCGTCATTTGCCCGACAAGGCAATTGACTTAATCGACGAAGCCGGTTCCCGTTTGCGAATTCGCCGAATGACTACGCCTCCGGATCTACGCGAATTCGACACCAAAATTGCTGATGTTCGTAAGGCAAAAGAGTCGTCAATCGATGAGCAGGATTTTGAGAAAGCTGCTGCATTACGTGACGACGAGAAGAACTTGCTGACCGAGCGCGCTGAGCGTGAGCGCGAATGGAAAGCTGGGGACCTCGACGTTGTCGCCGAGGTGGACGAGAAGTTGATCGGTGAGGTGCTTGCACTCATGACTGGAATCCCGGTCGCAGACCTCTCCGAAGATGACATTGCGCGCCTAATTCGAATGGAAGAGGAGCTGCATCGTCGGGTAATTGGGCAGGAGCAAGCCGTCAAGGCGCTTTCCAAATCTATTCGTCGCACCCGGGCTGGCCTGAAGGATCCCAAGCGTCCTAGTGGTTCATTTATCTTCGCCGGCCCTTCCGGGGTGGGTAAAACTGAGTTATCCAAGACTCTCGCCGAGTTCCTTTTCGGCAACGAAGATGCACTGATCGCGTTGGATATGTCTGAATACAGCGAGCGGCACACCGCCTCGCGACTATTTGGTTCACCCCCTGGTTACGTGGGCTACGAAGACGGCGGTCAGTTGACCGAGAAGGTGCGTCGCAAGCCATTTAGCGTCGTTCTCTTTGACGAAGTTGAAAAAGCTCACCCTGATATTTTCAACTCCTTACTCCAAGTTTTGGAAGAAGGTCGACTGACAGATTCGCATGGTCGCGTAGTTGACTTCAAGAACACCGTGATCATCATGACGACAAACCTGGGCAGTCGGGACGTGTCAAAGGGGCAGAATCTTGGCTTTGCCCCAGACGACAATGAAGTAACCGCCTATGAACAGATGAAGGGCAAGGTTCAGCAGGAGCTCAAGCAGCATTTCCGTCCTGAGTTCCTCAACCGAATCGACGACGTGATCGTATTCCATCAGTTGAGCAAGAACGAGATCATTGAGATCGTTGATCTGATGATCGCTGGTCTTGAGAAGCGCCTGATGGATATGGACATGGCTATTGAACTGACCACAGCCGCCAAGGACCTCTTAGCTGAACGAGGCTACGATCCGCAACTTGGTGCTCGTCCATTGCGTCGGACGATTCAGCGTGAACTGGAGGATCCACTGAGCGAGAAGATGCTCTTTGGCGAGTTGCTGCCCGGCAGTATTGTGGTTGTGGACGTTGAAGGAGAAGGGGATTCCCTCGAATTCACGTTCGCATCAACTCCGCGGGAAGTGCTTCCAGATTTACCTCCGGTTGAAGCAGC
>DEZY01000126.1:49299-54560 GCA_002365735.1 Actinobacteria bacterium UBA3120 | reverse complement strand
TGGTGGGCGATAGCGGTGAACGGCGGCCCTTTGATCCCTGGCTTGAACGAGTTTGACCGGCCCAAGCGTGGTTTTCCACGCTGGGTCGGTTTTTTTATTGCTGGAATCGTCGGGGTGTTGCTGTTGTTGGGTATTTGGGGTCTCACTTCAGGGACTGGTCCGTTCTCATCCTTGGGCCAAGTCAGTGAAGATTTACAGCCAACCGGTTACCGACCAACCGTAGATGTGGACGTAATCCAAGTATTAGTTACGCCGCCACGTTCGGGGATTTGCGAGGATCAAGAACTTGCCGTCACGGCCATTGAGTCCGAGAGTGACCTTGAGATATCGGTTACTTTGACCGGCCCCAGGAGCAGCAGTTGCCAAGAAAGTTCAGGTTCAGGTGAAATCTGGCTTGATGTGCTGCTACAAGATCCGTTCGCGGACCGAGCCATAGTTCGATCAATTGATGGAGAAGAATTACTACGAATTCGGTAGTGCGTAACTCGATCCGATTTTCGTGATCATTCCTTCATTCGCCAGTTGAGTTAAGGAAATTTCGAAGCGCTGATTGTCTGGCGTTTGCTGCGAAAGCTTCTTCACGCTCATCGGTTTTTCATTATCTCGCAATATCTTTAAGATTCGCCCACGCTCCTGTCGAACACTTCCTTCATAGCGTGCTTGACTCCTTTTCGGAATAGCAGAAAGCGGCTTTCCCTGCGCAAACCACTTGCAGTCATTGACGATTGGGCACTCTGAACACAATGGATCGCGTGCCGTGCAGATCAATGCGCCGAGCTCCATTGATGCTGCCGACCATTGCACGCAACGGTGGCTACTGACCGGGAGAAGCTCTTGCGCGAGTGAACGTTCAACTAGTGAAACTGTTGCGGCTTGGTGGGATTGGCCAAGCCAAGCGCGAGCCAATAGTCTGCGAACGTTCACATCAAGGACTAGAGATCGTTGCCCGAATGCAAATGCTAGGACCGCATTGGCGGTGTATTCACCTACGCCGGGCAGCGAAATCAGTTCTTCGTAAGTCGCGGGGACCTCTCCATCAAATTGTTGGGTAATGATCGCTGCGCTTTCATACAGCCGTTTGGCTCGACGGGGGTAGCCCAAGTTTCCCCAAGTCCGGATTGCCTCGGCGACCGAACAGTTTGCCAACTCTGTTGGGGTAGGCCAACGCTCCAGCCATAATTGCCACCTGGGCAGAACCCGGGCGACCGGTGTTTGCTGAAGCATGAATTCACTCACCAAAACACCCCATGGGCTTGTGTCCCGCCAGGGGAGGGCTCGGGCCTCACTGGCATACCAAGTAATGACCGTGTGCGGATCCAGATTGGGGGTACTCACAAGGGGATCGTTTCATGCTGCGTGGGCACCGCATTACTGTGGAGTCGTGAGCATGCAGCCGATCGGTCCTGAGTCACCCGGTGTCTACTGGGTGCGTAGGGCTGCACTGCTGGTAATCGTCCTCCTTCTTCTGTTCGGCCTGATCTGGGTATTTCGAGCGGTTACTAGTTCAAGCTCGACCGAAACCCCGATTGTTGAGCCTGCTGTTGCGGTGTCTGAATCAGTTGATCCCCAAGTGGGCCTCACTCCCGTGACAACCGATCCCATTGACTGTCTGGACTCGGCAATTCTGGTGGAAGGAAGTACTGATTCCTCAACCTACAAAGTGGGCAAAGAGCCCGTGTTGACGCTGACCATCGAAAACACGGGCAGCGTCGCCTGTTTGCGGGATGTGGGACCCAAAGCCAATGAACTTGAAGTTAAATCAGGCGGGTATCACGCGTGGTCAAGCGATGACTGTTCGCCGAGCAAGAAGACTAAAGTTGTGACCCTAGAACCCGATGACCGAGTCGCATCCACTATCGAGTGGAATGGTCAACTTAGCGAGCCAGGATGTCCCGAGAGCGATAAGGCGGCCAAGGTGGGACGCTATGAGGTGATCGGTCGCAACCTCGATGTCTTCAGTGAAGCGACTCCTTTTGCCTTGACCAAGAAGAATTAAGAGTTCGGCACTTTATCAGGCTTCGAGTGTGCGGTGAGTGTGGTCATCACGGTTACCGCTTGCGCAATATTGGACACAGGATGGGTGAGGATTCCCTGAGTTTTCACAGTTGCGCCGATCGGAATAATTGCATCGGTGAAACCCAGTCGGGCCGCTTCATCTAGCCGCTTCTCAAGACCGGTTATCCGGCGAATGTCGCCGGCTAGTCCAAGTTCACCAATGGCAACGAGACCGCTGGGTAGTGAAATGTCCTTCACGCTGCTGACGATTGCAAGCGCTGTTGCTAAATCAGTTGCCGGTTCCAGTAGGCGCATTCCGCCAACTGTTGCCACGAAGCAATCCGCGGTAGAGAGTTTGAGGCCTGCGCGACGCTCCAAGATCCCCAACATCATGGCCGTCCGAGAAGAATCAAGGCCGCTGGTCACCCGTCGGGGTTGGGGTGAACTAGAAGGCGCAATCAGGGCCTGAACTTCGGCGACCAGCGGTCGCTTTCCTTCGACGGTGATGGTGACGCAGGTTCCAGGGACGGGGTGGGTTCGGTCACCGAGAAATAGGCCACTGGGGTCGGGGAGTCCGTAAATACCGTCCTCGGTCAACTCGAAGCAGCCGATTTCGTCGGCTGGGCCATAACGATTTTTTACCGCACGCACTAGGCGAAGGGGTCCGTGTCGATCTCCTTCAAATTGCAAGACCACGTCCACGAGGTGCTCGAGTGCCCGCGGGCCTGCGACGCTGCCATCTTTTGTCACATGGCCAACAAGTACCGTGGTCATATTCCTCGACTTGGCCGCCCGAATGAGTGAGGCGGCGACTTCCTTGACCTGGGTGACTCCACCGCCAACTCCGTCGACGTCGGCGCTTGAGATGGTTTGGACTGAGTCAACAATGAGTAGTGATGGGTTCGTTTGTTCAATGTGACCCAGAGCTACCCCAAGGTCGGTTTCGGCTGCGAGGAAGAGTGAGTCGCTGAGAGCGTCGATGCGCTCGGCGCGTAGTCGGACTTGGGCGGCAGATTCCTCGCCCGTGAGATAAAGGACCTTGTGCCCCAGGCGCGCCCACTGCGCTGCCACCGCCAAGAGCAGTGTTGATTTGCCCACCCCTGGTTCTCCAGCGAGTAGGAGCACGGCTCCAGGCACGAATCCACCTCCGAGTGCCCGATCGAATTCGCCGATCCCGGTGCTATGAGCTTGTGCTGCAGAAACGTCAATCTCATTGATAGCAAGTGCGGGTGATGTCGTTGCTCTTGCCTTAGTAGTAGCGGTAACGACACCGACTTCCTCTACGGTGCCCCAAGATTGACATTCACCACAGCGCCCAGCCCATTTGCCGGTAGCCCAGCCACACTCGGTGCAGCGAAACTGTGGTGCTTTTGCGGCGCTTTTTGCCATGTTGAGTCCTGTTGTTTTAGTCCTGCGGGTCAGCAGGGTGAATTGACAGACCAATTCTGGCAGTGGGGTCTGACTTTTTACCCCGCTGATTAAAACTTGTGATCACAGCCTCGCGGTTCCGACATAGCTGAGCAAGTTCCTCATAAGCCGGTGCCCCAATCAGGGCAACGATTTCGTCCTTTGAATTGATGTAGACCGGCTCGCTAGCGGTATGCGCTTCGGTGTTACCTGTGCAGTACCAATCATGATCGGCTCCACCGGCTCCCCAAGCACGACGGTCATACTCGCCCAAGACGACGACTTGGCGCTCACGGCCATCCTCGTAGGTCACATTGTCATAGGAACGTCTGAGGGGAAGTTGCCAGCAGACGTCTGGCTTAGTCTCGATGAAGTGAACGCCCTCTTTTTCGGCCAAATGGTGCAGTGCGCACCCGTAGCCACCTTCGAAGCCTTCAGAGTTGTGAAAAATACAGGCACCCTTGACGACTCGGGTTTTATCGGCCCCATCTTCTTTCTCAATCCAGCCTTTTTTCCCATGTCCAAGTTCGTAGTTCTCCCACAGCTCGGGGGTAAGTTTCTTAACCCATTTGCGTACTCGCTTCTCATCCTTCTTTTCAGAGAAATGAGCACCGTGGGAACAGCAGCCCGCATCGGGACGCTCGGCGTCAATGCCTTTACAGCCTCTACCGAAAATGCAGTTGTACTTGGAAGTGAGCCAAGTCAGATCGCAACGGATCAATTGGTCGTCATCTGATGGGTCGACGAACTCGACCCAGGCTCTGGGGAAATCAAGGGGGACTTCAGGCATTACTTCAGCCTAGGTCCACTGGGTAGTTCGTGCAGCACGGGCACCGTGAAGTATGTGCTGGCTCTGTGGTTCAGGTAACGTGGTGGCATGAGCCGTGAGCACCCACGTAGTGCTGGTCTGGACTCTTTTGCTGGGCTTACCCGGGCCGAAGTTGAACAGCGGATCGCGTCCGGTCAAATTAATGATGCGCCGGACGCTAATTCGCGGAGCCTTTCCAGCATTATCACAGCAAATACGCTGACCTGGTTCAACTTCTTAATTGGATCAATGTGGATAGTCATGTTGATCGTGGCACCGTGGCAGGATTCCCTTTTCGGCTTCGTCATTGTGGCCAATACTCTGATTGGCACAATTCAGGAGTACCGCGCCGCTCGCGCCCTGGAAAGGCTTGCGGTCATCGGGGAAGCGAAACCAGTTGTTCGCCGGGATGGATCCGATCAAGAGATCACCCCACGAGAGATAGTGCTCGGCGATCTCATCGTGCTGGGCACGGGCAATCAGTTAGTCGTTGATGGAAAAATTGAAAAGTCTCAGGGTCTAGAAATTGATGAGAGCCTGCTCACGGGCGAAGCGGATCCGGTTGACAAGCAAGTGGGCGATTCGGTCATGAGCGGTTCCTTCGTGGTTGCGGGTGCTGGGTACATGCGCGCAACGAAGATTGGGCGCGATTCATTTGCGGCAGGCCTCACCGAAGCGGCCACACAATTTCAAACTACGAATTCGGAACTTCGCGATTCAATCAATAAGTTCATCAAGTACGTTTCCTATTTCCTACTTCCTGTGGGAATCACACTTTTTCTCTCGCAATTTATCGAGGCACAGTTGCCCCTCGACGAGGCAATCAGAGGAACAATCGCTGGCATTGTCACGATGGTGCCAGAGGGACTCGTCCTTCTTACCTCTATCGCAATGGCGGTGTCTGTTATTGAACTTGCGAGAAGGAGGGTACTTGTTCAGGATCTGCCGGCCGTCGAAGTCTTAGCCCGAGTTGACACCGTATGCGTGGATAAGACCGGGACTCTCACCGAGCCCGGAATGCAGGTTCAAGAAGTAATCCCACTGGGCACAT
>DEZY01000126.1:48725-48970 GCA_002365735.1 Actinobacteria bacterium UBA3120 | reverse complement strand
GATTGGCAAGTGAGCTATTCGGTCCCGTTTTCCAGTTCCCGTAAATGGTCGAGCGCAACTTTTTCTGATCAGAGTTCGTGGGTGTTGGGCGCCCCGGAGATGGTTGCTCCGAATAATTCCCAAATGTTGGAGCGAGCGAACAGCAGCGCCGCATCGGGTGCTCGGGTTTTAGTGCTCGCAAAGTTGGCGAAGGGTTCACCGAGGGTTACTTCAGAAGAAAAGCTGGGAGAAGTTGAGTGCGCTGC
>DEZY01000126.1:44055-48572 GCA_002365735.1 Actinobacteria bacterium UBA3120 | reverse complement strand
TTGAGTGCGCTGCGCTCGTTGTGATCAGTCAGACTCTGCGCCCAGATGCAGCTGAGACGGTCGCATATTTCCTAAGCCAGGGAGTCAATGTAAAAGTGATTTCGGGTGATAATGCGCAGACGGTAGGTGCAATTGCCAAAGAGGCCGGTGTGCCAGGTGCGGACCATCCATTCGACGCGCGGTATTTGCCAGAAAATACCGATGAAGTAGCCGAATTGCTTGCAACCACAAATGTGTTTGGCCGGGTTACGCCTGCGCAAAAGCAGGGCATGATAGATGCCCTGCATGCACGCGGGAAAACAGTCGCAATGACGGGCGATGGCGTTAACGACGTACTCGCACTTAAGAATGCAGACCTTGGAATCGCGATGGGTTCTGGTTCAGATGCTACGCGCGCTGTGGCCCAATTAGTTTTGCTTGATGACCAGTGGGAAATGATGCCCGACGTGGTGGCGCAGGGGCGCAAAGTGTTAGGGAACATCGAGCGCGTCGCCGATGTTTTCTTGACTAAAAGTTTTTATGCCATGATCGTGAGTAGCGCGACGGTGATCTTCGCAGTTGCGTTCCCATTTTTACCGCGCCACTTAACATTGGTGAGTGCATTGACAATTGGAATTCCTGGTTTTTTTCTCGCATTGATGCCCAATGTTGAAAGATTTCGGCCTGGATTCTTTCGCAGAGTGCTGTCGTTCGCGATCCCGGCCGGCGTGATTGCCGCGGTGGCATCATTCACGAGTTACGGAGTAGCCGTTTATTTTGATGAACCGCTATTTAACGCTCAGTCAGCGGCGACCATCACGTTATTTATCGTGACACTGGCAGTTCTGGCGCAATCGGCACGCCCACTCAATGTGATCAGGCTCACGCTCGTGGCCCTGATGGGTGCGGCGTTTGTCGCGGTGCTCTACATCCCGTGGCTCTCAAACATTTTTGCACTCTCCTTGGGACCAGAGCGCTATAGCCTTATTTCTATCGCGGTAGGGCTGGCCGGTGCTGTTGCTGTCGGGATTGCTACCCGGGTGACCGACCGATGGAGGCGCGCACCCAAGGAGCCGGTCGAGACGAACGCGCCATGAAGATAGGCCTTTCGACTTCTTCAGTCTTTCCTGAATCTACGGCTGCCGCCTTTGAACTCGCGGCTCTTACCGGTTATGACGGGGTTGAAGTAATGGTAGGCATGGACGCCATGAGTCAAGATTCGACGGTACTGCGGAATCTTGTTCAGCACTATCAACTCCCCATCCTGTCGTTGCATTCCCCGTGCCTGTTAGTCACTCAACGAGTCTGGGGGACAGACTCGTGGGGAAAACTGGACAAGGCCCGTGAAGTCGCTGAATTGGTGGGCGCCACGACTGTTGTCGTGCACCCGCCATTTCGCTGGCAGCGCGAATATGCAAAAAACTTTGAAAAAGGGATCTCTGAACTCAACACGAATTCGCCGGTGGGTTTCACCGTCGAAAATATGTACCCCTGGCGGGCAGGCCCTGGGTCGTTTCCTGCCTATTCTCCCGACTGGGACATAAGAAAACAGGATTACGAAAATGTCACTTTGGATTTTTCGCACACGGCTGTTTCGCGAACTGATCCCATGGAAATGATGCGTGATTTCGGCGAGCGCTTGAAGCACATTCACCTTGCGGACGGTACCGACTCCCCAGCCGATGAGCACTTAGTGCCTGGCAGGGGAACCCAGCCGGTGCGCGAAGGACTGGAATTCCTCAAAAATAGTGGCTTTACTGGAAACATTATCGCTGAAATTACGACTCGGTCGGCTACCGATCGTGATGAACGCATTTCCGATGTGCGGGCCAGTCTTGATTTTGTTCGGCAAGTGTTTCCCCATCAAGTGTTTTCCAGTGGAGAGGAGTAGGCCATGGCCCAGGAGGAAGAACGAGAAGACGGCGGAATTGTGGGGGTCGCTCGGTCCATGTTTCTGCATTCCGGCTACGCAAGGACCACTATTAAGTCGATTGCGGCGGCGGCAGGAGTGGCGCCAACCGTTATCTCCAACCTGTATTCGAACAAGGAAGCATTGTTTGCGGCCGCGATGTCTTTCCCGAGTGATCCACAGAAAGCGATCCCCGCCTTGGTCGCCCCAGGAATTCACGGGATGGGTGAGCGTCTTGTGCGGGGAACACTTCAGCTAGTTGCCGACCAGCAGGTTCGTGAGGACCTACTTAAGGCTGCAAATGCTGGACGTTCCTTGAGCACAGGTGTTGACATGTTTGCCGTGATCAAGCCGCTTTCGGACTACTTCCAAAGCGCTGTGGTTGATCGTGCCTTGATTTTGATGGGCATCCCTGATGCTCGAATCCGAGGGGCACTGATTAGTTCATATTTAACCGGCGTGATTGCCTACCGATATTTCCTGGAGATCGAGCCGCTTGCGAGTGTGTCCCAAGATCAGTTAGTCGCCTGGGTGTCGCCAATGGTTCAAGACTTGCTTGATCCAACAAAACCGCTGCCCGGTATGGCAGAGTGAAGTGATGAATACCTTGTCGTCCGTCAAGAAAATCGGTGTGATCGGGTCCGGTTCGATGGGGCAAGCGCTGATCTCTGGGTGGACGCGGTCCGACGCCAGCATTGTGGCGGTGGTTCGTGATGTGGAGAAATATCAGCACCTAGAGGGCTCACTGGGCATTGAGGTCAGCGAGGATCGCCAGGTACTTTCCACGTGTGATGTTGTTGTAATTGCAATCAAACCACAAATTATCAAGGAGATTCTTGCAGATTTCGCGCCATTTATTGCTCCTGGTGCGATCGTGATCTCGGTCGCGGTGGGAGTGACCACCGAGTTCATCGGAAAGTGTTTCCCGCAGACCAATCAAATCATAAAGGCGATGCCGAATACTCCTTCGCAAATTCACATGGGCGTTACTTGTGTGAGTGGTGGCCAAGGTAGCTCCGAGGACGCTATTGCAATTGCCGTTGAACTTATGGGCGCCGTCGGCGACGTCTTCGTGGTTCCAGAAGCCCAGCAGGCCGCGGTGGGCGCACTGTCGGGAAGCGGCCCGGCGTACCTGTTCTACCTCGCGCAGTATTTGCAGGAGGGTGCACAGGAACTTGGACTCAGTGGGGAGTTAGCCGATCAACTGGTTCGGGCAACGCTGAGAGGGTCTGGGGAACTTTTGGCACGAACTGAGCTGACCGCTGGTGATTTGCGTCGGCAGGTGACGTCCCCCGGTGGAACCACCCAAGCCGCCATGGAAGTCCTTGATACACAACGCGTGGGTGAAACGGTCAGATCGGCATTGGCTGCAGGGGTTGCACGTTCGATGGAACTTGGTAAAGGCTGAGTTCACTCCCGTGACACTGCCCATTTACATCCCGTGGGATGAACGACTTGTGCAATATAACTTTGGGCCATCGCACCCACTTGCGCCAATTCGAGTTGCGTTGGCCATGCGTCTTGCCCAGGAACTAGGAATCATTTCGGCGGAAAATTTGGTTGGTCCAGTAATCCCAGCGACACATCAGCAACTGCTGCGAGCACACAGTGGGGATTACCTTGATGCCGTCACCCGTGTGGGTAAAAATCCGGAACAGGTGGCCCTGGATTTTGGACTTGGGAGCAGCGACAACCCGGTCTTTGCAGGTATGCACGAGGCTTCGGCTCGGGTGGCGGGAGCGACCCTGATGGCGGCAAATGCGGTGTGGCACGGAGACGCACACCATGCCGTGAACCTTGCGGGGGGACTGCATCACGCCCAGCGTGAGCGTGCGTCCGGGTTTTGCGTGTATAACGACATCGCGGTAGCTATTTATGACTTGCTAGAGCAGGGGGCAAAGCGAATCGCGTATATCGATATCGATGCCCATTATGGCGATGGAGTTGCAAATATTTTTTACGATGACCCGCGGGTACTCACCATCTCAATTCATGAGAGCCCGCACACGCTGTTTCCCGGAACCGGATTTCCACACGAAACGGGTGGGCCCAAGGCGCCCGGGAGCTGCGTCAATCTTGCACTACCCGCCGGCACCGGCGACCAGGGCTGGCTACGGGCATTCGTCTCGGTGGTGCCACAAATCGTGGATGTTTTTGCCCCGGAGCTCACATTTAGCCAAAATGGCGCAGATTCCCATATCCACGATCCGCTCACGCACCTGGCGTTAAGCGTTGATGGGCAGCGTTACGCTTATCAGGGGATCCACCGACTCGCCCATCGCCACGGTGGCAAACTCGTCGCCGTGGGAGGCGGGGGATACGACCTGGCCGATGCGGTACCACGGAGTTGGGCGAATCTACTGGCGGTGATGAGTGAGAGCGAGTTGCCAAAAGACGCGGCAATTCCACGGAACTACCGGGAATTTGTAGATGCTGAGCTCGGTGTACCTAGTGGAGAAAGCCTCTCAGACGGGCAGAATCCTTGGGCCACACCAATTGATCAAGGATTTAATGCGGAGGATCCGGTTGATTCGGCAATCATGGAAACCAGGCTGGCATCTTTCGGCTTTTTCGGCTTGGACCCAGAAGTTAATTCCTGGTTCTAGCGTGTCAATCCAAAAACTTTGAG
>DEZY01000126.1:41776-43943 GCA_002365735.1 Actinobacteria bacterium UBA3120 | reverse complement strand
CTTTGAGTTTTTTCGGGTATCCGGTCGCGCCACGCCAGGGTTACCTACTATTGTTCGATCGTCCGGTTCAAGGGAAGTGATTCCCGTAACGTCTCACATTATGGAGCACCGCATGTCAATAGCATCTTTCGGCGACATACGTTTTCTGACCGTGGCGGAAGTTGCCGGAGTGATGCGCGTGTCCAAGATGACGGTCTACCGCTTGGTACACAATGGTGAATTGCCAGCCGTTCGGGTCGGTCGTTCATTCCGAGTGCCTGAACAGGCGGTGCAGGACTATTTGCGCGATTCGATCATCGAAACCGCCTAAAGGCTTCCAAGGAACCTCCCAACATGCGTTGCGGGTGGCCACAGATACACTTCAGTTTGCTTTGAACGACATTTACTTCAAGTAAGGGAATTATTAATGGGCTCAGTAATTAAAAAACGTCGCAAGCGGATGGCTAAGAAGAAGCACCGCAAACTGTTGCGTCGCACGCGAGTCCAGCGCAGAAACAAGAAGTAGTACACAAGGTCCCGCACCCCGGTACGCTCATGTACAACGATCCGGATTTTGCGGCCAAGGGCCCTAGCTTCTTGGCTCGTAGGTTCGTTGACGGCCTTCTAGAGCCCATTTATCGGGACTGGTTTCGCGCCCAAGTCTTGGGTTCGGAAAATATCCCGGCATCCGGGCCGGCTCTGTTTGTCGGCAACCACGCGGGAGCTTTCGCGATCGATGCCCTCATGGTCGTGCATGCTCTTGAAAAAAACTCATCCCGTGCACTGCACCTTTTGGGGGCTGACTTCCTTTTCCAAGAGCCCACGCGGGAATTGATGGCGCATTTGAATGTGCATCCCGCTCATTTCGACACTGCCAGCGAGTTGCTTCAGGCCGGCCACCTGGTCGGCGTGTGGCCCGAAGGGGTGAACGGGGTCGGTAAGACAATTGAGCACCGTTACCAATTGCAGGAATTCGGTCGCGCCGGTTTCGCTCGCCTGGCTGCGGTTAATCAAGTCCCCATAATCCCCACCGTGGTCATTGGATCTGAAGAGGCGTATCCGCTCGTCGCGCGCGTCGAAGGGTTACTTGATTGGGCTGACATTCCCTATCTTCCGGTGACCCCTACTTTCCCGATGCTCGGTCCGCTGGGTCTGATTCCATTTCCCAGTAAGTGGACCATTTCATTTGGCACCCCAATTGCACCACCGGAGTCAGATAGCCCATCGGATGCATTCGCCTGCTCGGATTATGTGAGAGGGGTACTCACCCAAACTATTCGGGAATTACTAGCCACGCGTTCAAGTATTTTTTAAACCGCGGGCGATTCGGCCCAGTGCGTAACCGGCGGTGAGGCCGAATGCGATTCCGCCGGCAGTAGTGGCAACGGGCACTGCGTTTTCGCGCAATTGCGCGCGTTTGCGAAAGTCGCTGACCTCCCAATCCATTTTCTTGGCGTAGGCACGCAGATCTGGATCCGGGTTTACGGCGGTGGCAGATCCAACGATTGATAGCATTGGAATGTCATTTGCCGAATCGGAGTAGGCATAACAGGTGCTGAGGTCGTAATGCTCACTACTGGCGAGAGCCCGCACGGCCTCGGCTTTGGCTAAACCGTGTAGTGGGTATCCATCTAGCTTTCCCGTGTAGACGCCATTCTCGGTTTTGGAGACCGTTCCTAGTGCACCTGTTAATCCAAGACGTCGGGCGATCAAGTCGGCAAGCTCAACCGGGGTTGCAGTGACCAGCCAGACATCTTCACCGGCATCAATATGTTGCTGAGCCAATGCCAACGTGCCCGGAATCAATTTGTCAACCATTCGTTGATCGAAAACTATCTCGCCTAAACGGGTCAGTTCTTCCACACTGCGACCTTGAACAAATGTGAGGGCGGCTTCCGTGGCTGACGCCACATCTTCTAAGTCCTCGCACCCCGAAAGTACAAATTTCATTTGCTTGACGCCGAATCCAAAAATGTCACGGCCAGAGAAATATTTGAGTTTCGCAAGACCAGCCGCGAAGTGGAATAGGGACGCTCCCCGCATTATCGTGTTATCAACGTCAAAGAACGCGGCGGAGGAGCCGCCGCCTCGTTCGGCGCTGCGCGAATGGTGAGCCGCGGCTGCCGAGGCCAGGCCAGACTGGCGGAAGGTCTCTAAGACATTCCCATTCTTAGCGGGTTTTTCGGGG
>DEZY01000126.1:13453-41690 GCA_002365735.1 Actinobacteria bacterium UBA3120 | reverse complement strand
TCGGGCGACACAGAGAAAGAGTACTCACCGTGCGTCCCCAGATCCGGTGATGTGGCAAACTCGGTGTGTGAACGCGGTAAATTTAGGTAGCGGAACTGTGGCGGTCAATCGCGTGGTGACGGTTGCTGATTTTTTGCGAAACTCGGCACTCAATGATCCAGAACGAATTGCGTTAATTGAAGTGGAATCCGGTGAGCGCGTTTCCTACTCTGCTTTGGATTCTCGAGTGAGCGCGACAGCAGCTGCGCTACTACACGGGGGGCTAGACCCTTCGCGCAGCGGTGATCGCGTTGCCATGCTGATGGAGAACTCAATTGAGTTCGTAGTTTCCTATTTCGGAATTGTTCGCGCCGGACTGGTTCCCATCCCGTTGAATCCTGAATATACGTCTTCGGAAATCACGGAAATCCTTGAGATATCCAAAGCCAAGGTCCTTTTGGTGTCAGCTAAATTTGCAGAACTGGGTGCGGGCTCGGTCCCGGATTCTTGTCCAGCAATGCTGTGCGAAGAGATAACTTCGGCTCGCGAGTCAATTCGGAAATTGGTCAAAGATTCGATTCGGAACTTGACTCGCAAATCTGACTTGCAAATTGTCTTCCCACAAATTGCACCCGACGATCTCGGCCTACTTCTGTTCACTTCGGGTTTTGGCGGAAGCCAAAAAGGGGCCATGCTCACCAACGCCAATTTGGTGAGCAACGTTTCTGCATTGCTTGAGTTACGTAACCCACCAATCGTGAGTGCTGAAGACACGGTGCTCGCAGTCTTGCCGCTATTTCACGTGTATGGGTTGAATACGGTTCTAACAGTGGCAATTGCGGCGGGTGCGTCGGTGGTCATTCTTGACCGCTTTGATGCCGCTGAGTCCCTTGACGTAATTTCTCGCGAACATGTAACAACGGTCGCTGGCGCTCCGGCAATGTACCTGATGTGGTCGCGAGTTCCCTTCGTTGCGACTGCAATGCGCCCGGTCCGATTGCTCTCCAGCGGAGGGGCTCCATTGCCAGTGGAAGTTTTCAATCGTTTTGAGGAGCTCACAGGCATGCGTATTTTTGAGGGTTATGGCATGACGGAAGCATCCCCGGTCATTGCGTCAACGGTCGTTGATTCTCGAGCTCGCCCAGGTTGCGTGGGTTTACCAATTTCTGGAACAGCTATTCGAATTGTGGCGGACTCGGGAGAAGATTCTGAAATTGGTGATCCGGGGGAGATCTGGGTGAAGGGTCCAGGAGTTTTCCTGGGTTACTGGCCTGACCGCGATGGCGGACCCGACTCTCAAGGGTGGTTTGGCACGGGAGACATTGGTTACCAAGATGAAACTGGTGCGTTGCATTTGGTTGATCGTCGACGTGAGTTGATAGTTGTCAACGGCTTCAATGTTTTCCCGCGCGAGGTTGAAGTGGCCCTTGAAGCGCTCGACGATATTGCAGAGGCCGCGGTTCTGGGTCGACCTGACGCCGAAACAGGCGAAGGGGTGAGCGCGCTCGTCGTGTTGGCGCCGGGATCTGGGGCCACAGTCGAATTGATCTCCGAAGCTGTTGCCAAATCCCTTGCACGATTTAAATGCCCAACCCAGATTCGCATCGTTGGAAACTTACCGCGCTCGGCAAGCGGGAAAATTGCCAAAGGTCGTTTGCGTGAGGTGTACGGCGAAATGATTGAGCAAGTGTGACCCGACCGCCGCGCGTTACGGTGGTCGGTAAACCCGATTGTCACTTGTGTGAGCAGGCAATCGAAGTGGTATCCCAAGTGTGTGAACAACTGGGTCAAGAATTTCGGGTCGAGTCCATTACCGAGGATCCAAATTTGGCCGATCTGTATTGGGAAAAAATCCCGGTCATCTTGGTCGATGGGGAGCCTTTTGACTTCTGGCGGGTGAATCGAGATCGCTTGGTTGCCAAACTTTCGCGTCAATAGTTCGATAATCGGACATTGGCGTCCGGTAATATTTGATATCTGGCCGCTCAATTGAATATAGTTTCGGCCGTTACCGCGTAATGCACAGCGAAGCCGATCATTAACTGCGCGCCAAGGGGTAACCCCGCTTCACAAGGCCGCAATCACAATCGAACACGCATCCCGCGTGCCCTTTAACCCGAGGTAAAAACAGTGACTCTTCCCAGCCGTAAACCCGGTGGCATCCCGGCGGCAACCATTGCCCGGCTGCCCGTTTACCACCGCGTATTGTCAACTTTTGGATCCCAAGAGGTTGTTACAATTGCTAGCGAAGAGCTCGCTGCTGCCTGCGGGGTGAGTCCAGCAAAGCTGCGTAAAGACCTCTCGCACCTCGGATCATTTGGAACGCGTGGAGTCGGCTACAACGTTTCCTACCTCACCTTTCAGATCGCGCGCGAACTGGGCGTGACCAAGTCGCGTGGAATTGTGATTGTCGGAATGGGAAATCTGGGTCGAGCGCTGGCTTCCTACCGCGCATTTGGCGCCCGAGGTTTTCATATTGTCGGGATATTTGACCGAGATCATGAGCTGGTAGGAAATACGCTGCTGTGCGGCCAAGAATCATTCACAGTCATGCCCGTAAGCGACTTAGGGGCAGTTGTCTCGAAAAATGATGCAAATATCGGAGTAATCACCACCCCTGCGGAGTCGGCACAGGAAATCGCTGACCTCATGATCGAAGCGGGACTCGTGAGCATTCTCAACTTTGCACCGGTATTCCTTAAAGTGCCCGAAGAGGTCGAAGTGCGAAAAGTGGATCTAGCCGTCGAATTACAAATTCTCGCATTCCACGATCAAAAGTTGGACTCTGAACCGAGCCCGCACGATCTTAGCCAGGTGGACATCGCGTGAGTACACGTGCGAAAACACCAACACCAACACCAATCCCCCCCAAGCCCAGTTCACCGCCAACAAAAGAGGCAGCCCAAGTGACAACACCGAAAAAGCCCGCAGTGAAGAAAACAACTGCTGGAGCGAATACCGCAGCGAAATCTTCAGCTCTGGAAGGCGTGGAGGTTGTGCCGACCCCACCGCGCAAAAAGGCCACGCTGGGTTCAATCGTTTTCATTGCGGCGGGACCGGGTGACCCAGAGTTGTTAACCATGCGAGCCGTTCGCCTACTTGAAAAGGCAGACAAGGTTGTCACTGACGTACATGCGCGCCATATCGCTGCGACTTATGTCAATGAAGACAAGGTAGTCGTTGCAGTTGGCGAAGATGAAATGGAACTTGAGCCAGCGGAAGCGGCCAAGTTGGTGCTAGAACTCGCGCGTGAATCGCAATTAGTTGTGCGGTTGGTTCTCGGAGACCCGATCGTTTCGGGCGCACTCATCCCCGAGATTTCGGTTCTTCGCCGTTCACATGCCCACTTTGAACTTGTCCCTGGAGTCAGCGAAGTAACCGGCATACCGGCATTCGCAGGCTTTAACCTGACGGGCGGAAAGTCCCATGAAGTACGAATTCTTGATGCACAGGACCCCGGGATTGAATGGGAAAATTTGATCAGTCCCCGTGAGACCCTCGTCTTCCTTAAAGGTAGCGATTTAGCGACCACAATCGCGGACAAATTGATTAAAGCCGGACGCGATCTCGCAACGCCGATCGCGATCACTCGCAACGGCACGACTGTTGATCAACGCACAACAGTATCCACCCTCGGCGAAGTGGGTGCCCTACTGAAAAACTCAAAGGATTCCGGGCCCGGGTTTGTGGTTGTTGGTGAAGTAATTGATCAACGGGAGAAGTACAACTGGTTTGAAAAGAAAGAACTAGTTGGCTGGCGGGTTCTCATTCCACGCACCCAAGACAACACTGCTGAAATGATGCAGGTTCTCAAATCCCATGGCGCAGTTCCCAGTGAAGTAGCAACAATTTCGGTTGAGCCTCCACGGACCCCGCAGCAGATGGATCGTGCGGTCAACGGATTGGTTTCTGGCCGTTACGCATGGGTTGGCTTCACCTCCCTTAATGCGGTACGCGCGATTCGAGAAAAACTCGAGGAATATGGATTGGACGCCCGCTCATTCTCTGGGCTGAAGGTTGCAGCCGTCGGAGCGTCAACCATCGCGGCCCTCATTGATTTTGGCGTGAAGCCCGATTTGGTTCCACCGGGTGATCAAAACACCACGGCATTGATGGAGGAATGGCCACCTTACGACAGTCTCTTGGATCCGATCAATCGAATTTTCCTTCCCCGAGCTGATATTTCAACCGACACGTTGGTTGCAGGCTTAATTGAACTGGGCTGGGAAGTTGAAGACATCACGGCATTTCGAACCGTTCGCGCAGCACCACCTCCCGCTCACACCCGCGAAGCTATCAAGACCGGTGGATTTGACGCGGTGCTGTTCACGTCGAGCAGCACAGTTCGAAATCTGGTGGGAATTGCCGGGAAGCCACATGCGACAACCGTTGTTGCCTGCATTGGCCCACAGACCGCGAAGACGGCGGCAGAACATGGCCTTCGGGTCGATGTCCTTGCTGAAGTCAACACGCCACTTGCCTTAGTCGATGCACTCTCCGTTCATGCCGAAAGCTTGCGAGACGCTGCACTTGAAAGTGGTGAAGTTTCCTGGCGGCCAAGTCGTCGGAGGCCGGTCGCGCGGCGCAAGAGCACGAAGTAGGTCCCATGTCTGCTGTATCGGGTCACACGACGGTTCACTTGCTGCGCCATGGTGAGGTATACAACCCGCAGGGGGTCCTCTACGGCCGGCTTCCGGGCTACTTCCTCAGCGATCTTGGCCTGGAGATGGCTGATCGTGCCGCCAGCGCACTGGCCAATCGCGATATAGCTGCGGTTATTTCCTCGCCGATGGAACGCGCCCAACAAACTGCGGCGCCAATTGCAAAAACTCATAGGGTCGAGATCGTCACGAATTCAGACTTGATCGAGGCCGAAAATATTTTCGAGGGCAAGCGGGTAAGCGTTGGCGACGGGGTTCTTAAGCAGCCCAAGACCTGGCGCCACCTGTGGAACCCCTTCAAGCCCTCATGGGGCGAGCCCTACGACACCGTTGCTACCCGGATGAGCGCAGCAATCGAGTCGGCGCGTGCGCAGGCCCAGGGCCGCGAGGCGGTTCTCGTGAGCCATCAGCTACCAATTTGGATTGCTCGGCTGGCTGCGGAGAACCGTAGGCTGTGGCATGACCCACGTTCGCGCCAATGCACCCTGGCATCTGTGACTTCTTTGACTTTTGATGACGAGGGCTTGGTTGCGATTACGTATTCAGAACCATCGAGAGATCTACTTGAGATGGCCAGCAAGATCGCTGGCGCTTAGCATTTACGTATGCACGCGCTTACTCGGGCAACCTGGGCAATATTTGTCGTAATCGCACTGACGCTTACCAGCTGTTCGACTGACCCAGGAACAGATGCAGGTTTTGTTTCTGGTGATGGTTCCATCACAGTCCTGCCGCCCGAGCAGCGTCAAGTTGCACCAAATGCTTCCGGTGTCGATCTGCTGGGAGATCCCTTAGAGCTAGCTGATTTCGCCGGCCAGATAGTGGTACTCAATGTGTGGGCTTCCTGGTGTGCCCCATGTCGAGCTGAGGCGGGTGCGTTGGAAGAAGTCGCAAGACAATTTGAGAATCAAGGTGTGCAATTCATTGGATTAAACACGCGAGACTCAAATGCTGCAGCGCGGGCCTTCATCAGAAAATTCGATGTTACCTACCCGTCATTGGTTGACACGGACGGACGAATTCAGTTGCTATTCAACGATTCGCTTCCCCCACAAGCGATTCCGTCAACGATCGTGATCGACCAAAAAGGCAGGGTTGCCGCTCGTGCACTGGGAGTGGTGACAGCGGCAACGCTGCGATCCATGATCGAGCCGTTGCGTGAAGAATCCGGAACGCCAAATGGATAACATTGCCCCGATCGTTAATAGCGGCTCATTAATCTTTGCTGTACCCATTGCATTTGCTGCAGGGATTCTGGCATTCCTTAGCCCGTGTGTACTTCCCCTTGCTCCCGGGTACATCAGCTATATCACCGGGTTGACCGGCGCCGAACTCACCCAGGGACGAAAAGGGCGCGTGCTGCTGGGAAGCAGTCTTTTTGTACTCGGTTTTAGTGTGGTTTTTGTGTCCTATGGCGCCCTATTTGGTGGTTTCGGTTCACTCCTGCTGGAGTACTCGGATTGGATCAATCGGATTCTCGGTGTCCTCGTGGTTATTATGGGCCTCGCCTTTATGGGCCTGATCCCCGGCTTACAACGTGAATATCGCTTTCACCATATTCCCAGGTGGGGTGTTGCCGGTGCCCCGATTCTTGGCATTGCATTTGGAATTGGTTGGACACCATGTATCGGCCCCACCCTTGCAGCCGTGCAAAGCCTGGCATTTACCGAGGCAAGTGCGGCCCGAGGTGCGTTTCTTTCGCTGATCTATTCGCTCGGATTGGGTCTGCCATTTATTCTGCTGGGTTTATTCTTCTCCAGAACTGCGCGAGCATTGAACTTTTTGCGAACACATAACCTGGCCATTATGCGAATCGGTGGCGTCATGCTGGTGCTTGTGGGATTGCTCCTGATCACGGGAGCGTGGACCGAATTCACCATTTGGCTTCGCGTGACGTTACCAGGGTTTGAGACGGTGATTTAGTGAGCACTTCATTACCCCCACTTTCACAGCGCGGGTTTCTCCGGTGGCTGTGGCGGCAACTCACGAGCATGAAAACAGCACTGATTTTGCTGTTCCTGCTTGCCCTTGCGAGTATTCCCGGTTCAATTTTGCCCCAGAGAGGCACCAACCCAATCTTGGTTGAGCAGTGGATCACAGATAGCCCAACGCTTGGGCCAATTTTTGATTCAGTCGGACTATTTGACGTGTTCGGATCACCTTGGTATTCGGCTGTGTACATTTTACTGTTCATTTCCCTGATTGGGTGTGTCCTGCCCAGGCTTGGACTGCATTGGAAAGCCATGCGAAGGCCGCCGCCGTCTGCACCCAAGAATCTCTCCCGATTTGGTGGAGGCGAATTTGAATTTGCGGGTGAGCCCGAAGTGATCATTGCCGGCGCACGCGCAATTCTCAAAAAGGAACGCTGGCGAACTGTTGTGGGTCAGGATACAAACGGCGGTCATTGGGTTGCAGCCGAAAAGGGATACCTGCGTGAAACCGGCAACTTGGTTTTCCATTTCTCACTCATCCTAATTTTGGTTGGGATTGGGATCGGGGGGCTCTTCGGTTGGCGCGGCAATGTCATCGTTCGTGAAGGTGAAGGTTTCTCCAATACCTTGACCCAGTACGACGCTTGGGGCGGTGGACGACTTTCCTCGGCAGATAACCTCCCCGAGTTTTCTTTCACTCTTGAGAGTTTTAATGTTGAATTCGAACGCGGAAATGCCCAGTCGGGGGCGCCAAGGCTTTTTGAAGCAAACATGGTCGTGGATCAGCCGGGTGAGTCAGGATCAACGACGCATTTGGTCGAAGTCAATCAGCCGCTAGTAATTGATTCAGCAAAGGTCTTTTTGGTGGGACACGGCTACGCACCGCACTTGATTGTGCGCGATTCACAGGGTGTAGTAGTTCTCGACGACGCTGTCGTATTTCTGCCACAAGATGGCAATTTCACATCAACAGGTGTGATTAAGATTCCCGATGCAGATCCGCAGCTTGGCTTTCGCGGACTCTTCCTACCGACAACGGCAGTCGACGAAATCCGCGGACCTCACTCGATTTTTCCGGCGCCCGACGACGTCTCCATTTTTTTCGGGGCTTGGGCGGGGGATCTTGGTTTAGATGACGGTGTGCCGCAGAGCATTTACACCCTCAACGTTGAGGACATGACCCAGCTCGGGCTCGATCCGTTGCGGATTGGGCAGAGGTGGACGTTGCCTCAAGGCGCGGGAAGCATCGAATTCACCGGATATGAGCGCTGGGCCTCGTTTCAGCTCGCCTACGACCCGGGCAAGGAGCTGGCTTTGACTGCGGCAATCCTGGCAATTGCTGGACTGAGTTTGAGTCTGTTTGTCCAACGTCGTCGTATCTGGGTCAAGGCCGGAGAGGTTCCCGGGCGCACACCGGGGGGCCGGGTTAAGGTTGAGGTCGCCGGGATCGCCAAAGCGTCCGGTCACGATGCAACAGAGCAGGTTGACGCACTTGTTGAATTACTGAAAGGGAAAGTGCTGTGATGGATAGCTTGGGATTAGCAGATTCGAGTAATAATTTCATCTACGCTGCCATGGTTACCCTGTTCATTGCAACAGTACTATTTTCAGTCTCTTTCGCTGCGGGACGGCGAAAAGAGTCACAGATCCAAATGGAATCAGCGAAAGTGTTGGTCGAATCCGGTGGATCAAGGTTGCAAGAATCGGTGAGTGAAGTGACTCGGCTTGAGCCCGGCCACCGGGCGGCAAATATTGGCATGTCTCTCACCTGGCTATCAGCGGCAATGCTCCTGGTGGGAATCGTTCTACGTGGCATGTGGGCCGGACGGGTGCCCTGGGGCAACATGTACGAATTTTCTATTACTTCGGCGTTAGGAATCTTGCTGGTATTCCTGGTGTGGTCAACCCAGCGAGATTTGCGATGGCTGGGGCTTTTTGTCACAATCCCGACCCTGTTAACCCTCGGTTTAGCCGTAACGGTGTTGTACACAGAGGCGGCCCAGCTAGTTCCGGCTTTGAAGTCCTACTGGCTCGTCATCCACGTCTTTGCCGCGATTATTGGCGGCGGGGCCTTCACGGTGGGAGCTGCAACCGCAGGTCTGTCCTTGATCTCAGACAAAGGCTGGTTTAGGCAACTGCCATCACGAGAAAAACTGGAGGGGCTCACCCACCGAATCATTTCTTTCTCGTTTCCCATCTGGACTTTTGCTGTTGTCGCAGGGGCAATTTGGGCTGAAAATGCGTGGGGCAGATACTGGGGATGGGATCCCAAAGAAACATGGGCATTTATTACCTGGGTGGTCTTCGCTGCGTACTTGCACGCGCGTTCAACGGCCGGTTGGAAACACCAGAAAGCCTCGGTCATCGCACTGGTCGGTTGGCTATCATTTCTGATCAACTATTTTGGGGTCAATATCTTTATTAACAGCCTGCACAGTTACGCGGGTGTGTAGCCCAGTCGCAAAAAGGCTGTCACTCAGGGATTTTGCTCGCGTCGTTTACGCATTTTGTCGACCCACACGTCATCATCGAGCTTTCGCAAGAATTTAGGATCATCGTCAGGGGCGCTGGGCTCGGACTTTCGCCCCGGCAAGCCGCCGGCGGGCCAGGGGCGTCCCAACAGCAACCAGATCACTCCGCCAATAATTGGTAACACGATCACGATCAGGAGCCAGACGTATTTGGGGAGCGTGCGGGTGTGGCTCTTCTCGCTGCGCAGGACATCGATAATCGAATAAATGTAGAAAGCGATTCCTACTAAAGCTCCAGCTACCTTGATCATGGCCCTCCTCACAAATCCGTGGAATGTCGGTCCTGCATTGTTCCTTGCTACCCACTCAAATTGCCAGTTGGTAAAATCTAAGGGTACGCCATAATCGCAAACCTCGTCGGGGTAGCGTTTAGGGGGTGAAGAACAAGTCAATGGCCTGGGTAACTTACACAACCATCAGATTGGCGCTGGTGGCCGTGGTTTGGTTCGTCATCCAGTTTCTGACTCCGGTCAGGGGGGTGCTGGCTATTACGCTGGCGCTCCTGCTTTCAGCGATCTTCAGCATTATTTTTCTGGGGAAACAGCGAGATGCCATGAGTCAATCGATGTTTGGATTCTTCCGCCGACTCAATGAACGTATTGATGCCGCCGCCGCCAAAGAGGACTATCTAGAGGGCGAGCCCAAGACCCAGGACAACTCCGTAAATCAGCAGGACGTTCCCGGTAGCTATGAGGACGGGGATCAGGGCGGGCCCGCGGGCCCCGCGACGAACTAATTTAATCGGCAGGAGAGCCCAGGGCATGGCCAAGTAGCCCAGGGCAGCCCACGGGCCAAAGGGAACTATCAGGAGTGCAGGCACGATGAAAGCCACAGCGACGCAAGCAACGTAAAGCTTCCGGGTGCGCGCGTCGCCGAGTCGAACCGCCAGTGTGAGTTTTCCGTGCTCGGTGTCGCCGGGAATATCACGCAAATTGTTGGTGATCAGGATGGAACAAGCGAGTGCACCCACGCCGACGGAAGCAATGAAAGCACCGACGGTGAGCTCCAAAGTTTGCACATAAGCCGTCCCCATGACTGGCACGATTCCAAAAAAGATGAAAACAAAAATTTCACCAAAACCAGCATAACCATATGGTCGTGACCCACCGGTATAGAACCAAGCAGCTGCCACGCTCGCTGCGCCGACTAGGAGCAGCCACCACGCTTGAGTGAGCAGAACCACTATTAATCCGCTGACCATCGCGAATGCGAACATCAGGAATGCAGCCCGCTTCACTTCGTGGGATTGAGCAAGCCCCTGACCCACTAGGCGCACCGGACCCACGCGATGGCTGTCGGTCCCGCGGATCCCGTCGCTGTAGTCATTTGAATAGTTCACCCCGGCTTGAAGGGCAAGTGCAACGACTAGAGCTAAGAGTGCCCGAACGATATTGAATGAATCAGCATGCTGGGCGATTCCGGTTCCTACCAGCACGGGTGCAATTGCTGCGGGAAGCGTACGCGGTCGAGCGCCCTGAATCCATTCACTTGTCGTGGCCACGGGCTAACCGTAGAGGTTCGTGATTGTGACTCGATCAAGTTTGCCATTTGGCAAGGTCGGGATTTGCGTGACTACGCGGAAAGTGGGTATCGCAATAGATCCGAGTTTTTGTACGATTTGGTGACGGATGCTTCCCGATACACCTTCAAAGTCTGCGGGTGTGGCAACTATCAGCGCGGTGAGATTGGGAAGCACATAACAACTTTGCACTGAGGGATTTTCCTCGATGATCTTGGCAATTGCGGTCCGCGAGATATTTACCCCGTTGATCACAACAATGTCATCGAGTCTGCCGAGAATTTCTAATTGTCCAATTAAATCCGCGACCCCAAAATCATCGGTGGCAAATGTTGAGTTAAATGGTGTGAAAGCCCGCCCGCCGATGGGTCGATAGCCCGAAGCGATGCTCGGACCGTGAAGAGTTATTCGGGAGTCAGCCGGATCAAGTGTGAAATTCGTGCCGGGCCCGTTTTTCCCGCTGAATATGCATCCACCGGAAGTCTCGGTCATGCCATAGGTGTAGCTGACTGGAAGTCCGAGATCTTGTGCCTGCAAGAAGTCGTTGGTTGGAGTTGGCCCGCCACCGATCAAAATGGCTGTGCAACGGCGAAGTGCCTGGGCACCAAGTTGTGAGTTAAGGAGCCTGCGAAGCTGGGCGGGCACCAATGAGACGAACACAGGTTCGTCTTTGCTTCTTTCCACCGAGTTCGCGAATTCATCAGGATCAAAAGTGGAACCACCAGCAATGCTTTCGAGTGCGATGGGGGGTACCCCGGCCGCGATTGAACGGGTCAGAACGTTGACTCCGCCAACAGATGTAACGGGCAGCGCGCAAATCCACTGTGGTGGCGCATCAAGTTGCACTCCAACGACCTCGCCTGAATTTACAAAGTCATTCATTGCGCTCAGCTGGGAGTAACTGAGTTCAACCCCGCGGGGATTTCCCGTTGACCCTGAAGTCGTCAGAATCGCGGCCGTGTGGCTGTGACACGGAGTGCTGGGATTGATTGCTTCCCGGATCGCCTGGATCTGGTGGCTGGAGTAGTGACGGCTTTGCTGTGGAATGGGAGCAAAAACCTGTTCGTTGGCGAGAGCTTCGCTTAGGGCATCGAATGCCGTGGCGACACCAGGGCTACCGGGAGGTATCTGGGTGAGTTCGATTTCACGAATAGTTGAGTCGGCCACGAGCCGAGAATAGGAGATACAGGTAATCTCGGCACATGGACACTCGCAAACGTTATGTACTGCCCCCGGTCGCGCCAACTGAATCACCGGCCTGGACAGATCCAGCCCACTCGTCCATTACAGCGGCGTGTGCTTGGCAAAGTGTCGGGGAATTCAGCGATATCACCTACAGTCTGGGCACTGGTGCCTATCAGGGAATAGCAAAGATTACGATCTGCCGACCAGAAAAGCGAAATGCATTTCGGCCGCAGACCCTTTTTGAGTTAAGTGATGCATTCAATGCAGCCCGCGACGATGATCGAGTGGGTGTAATCATTTTGACGGGCCAAGGGGATCTCGCATTTTGCTCCGGAGGGGATCAAGTGGTCCGCGCAAATGATGGCTACATCGGCGACGACGAGGTTGCCCAGAAGGGAATTGGTCGCCTCAACGTTCTTGACCTTCAGATCCAGATCCGCCGACTGCCTAAGCCCGTAATCGCCATGGTTGCCGGCTATTCAATTGGTGGTGGCCATGTTCTCCATGTCGTGTGTGATCTGACCGTTGCTGCCGACAATGCGCGCTTTGGTCAAACCGGTCCCAGAGTTGGTTCATTCGATGGTGGATACGGATCAGGCCTACTCGCACGAATCGTGGGACAAAAGCGCTCGCGTGAAGTCTGGTACACATGCAATCAATATGGTGCCGAGCAGGCCTACGACTGGGGCTTGGTCAACGAGGTAGTTCCCCTTGAAGACCTTGAGATTGCGACTTGCGACTTAGCATCACAAATGCTCACCATGTCGCCTCTCGCACTTCGCATGCTGAAGGCATCACATAATGCAGTCGACGACGGTCTTGCCGGGATTCAACAACTGGCGGGGGATTCAACACTTCTGTTTTACATGACCGAGGAAGCCCAAGAAGGTCGCGATGCTTACAAGGAAAAGCGGGAACCTGATTTTGGACGCTTCCCGAAGCGGCCGTAGTTGCTATGTTGCATGCTTTTCCCGAACTTGAGTTCTTTTCGCTTACCTTGCAAGAAGAGTTTCGAGGAGTTCGGACGCGAGAGGGGATTCTTTTAGCGGGGCCTTTGGGTTGGGGTGAGTTCAGTCCATTTCCCAACTACACGCCCATCCAAGATTCCTTATGGCTACGTGCCGCATTGGAATCGGCATTTGTTCCACTTAAGTATCCAGAAAATTCAAGCGTCGCGGTAAACGCAATTATTGGGGACAACGAGGATTCCTATCTGGGGAGCGCTAGGGCGCTGAACGAATTTGGCTGCACCACTATAAAAATTAAAGTAGGACTTGACGTGGATCAGGACGTCGAGCGTGTACAAGAAATTGTCCGAGCATTCGTTGACGCAGGACAATTAAACAAGTTACTTATTCGACTTGACGCCAATGGCCGATGGGGTATTGCGCAGGCAGTTGACACCATCAGTGAACTGCAATCAGTTCCGATTGAATACATTGAGCAACCATGTCGGTCGGCCACGCAATTACGTGAACTGCGCAAAAAAGTGACGGTACCCATTGCCGTTGATGAAATCGTTCGCATCGACGGCCAACACCAAGTGAGTGAATTCGCTGATCTGGCAATCATCAAGGTATCTCCGCTCGGTGGCACTGATGCAGTTGAACGTTTGATTGAAAAGTTGGACGTACCGGTTCGATTTAGTAGCGCATTTGAATCAAGTGTTGGACTCAACTCCTCACTATTAGCGGCCCATAAATTCGCCCCCCACCAGGTAGCCGGGCTGGGAACTGGGATGCTGCTGGCAACGGACACGGTGAAGCGGCCGGTCATTCCCCATGAAGGCCGTATTCGGGTTGTCAAATGTGAACCCGATCCGGAACAACTCAAACGTGTTCCGCTACCCCAGACCCAGCAGGACTTGTGGCGCAAACGACTTGCAAAGGCCTGGGACTTAATTCCTGAGTCCCAACTCGCGTCCTGGGGCGTGCCTAAGCGGAGTGTGCAAGGCTAGGGACATGGAGCCTTCGGTCGCCCAAGCGAAAGTCATGGTCGACGAACTTATTCGTTGCGGAGTCACTGACGTCGTTCTTTCGCCTGGTTCGCGTAGTGCACCACTGGCATTGGAACTTGCCGCAGCGCACGCACGATTCGAAATCCGTGTGCATGTACGACTTGATGAGCGGGTTGCCGGCTTTGTTGCATTGGGAATTGGGAAGGCCACCGGGATCCCGGCTGCAGTAGTGACCACTTCAGGGAGCGCCGTTGCAAATCTGTTGCCTGCAGTCATTGAAGCGGATCATTCTTATGTGCCGATGCTGTTATTGACGGCCGACCGACCACCACAATTGCGGGGAATTGGGGCCAATCAAACAATCGCCCAGACAACGATTTTCGGACCACATGTTCGGTCCGTTACCGACCTGGCAACCGCCACCACTTCCGAAGGTCAAGTCAAATATTGGCGCTCGGAAGTTTCGCGGGCTGTTGGGATAGCCACTGATTCGATCAGCCCAGGTCCGGTTCATCTCAATATCCCCTTTTCGGCTCCACTTGTGGGTGACCCAGACGGTAATTGGGTCGAGGACCTTGACGGGCGCCCCGATGGTAGACCTTGGGTGGCCGATGCCAGATTGTTTGCCGCAGTGAGTTCACCACTGGACGAGATAATGACATTCCTAGATGAAGAAGGTGTGGTGCCGGCACGTGGGCTAATTGTGGTTGGAGATCACAACGATTCCGATTTTATCGAAATGATTGACGAACTCAGCGACTTTATTGGCTGGCCAATAATTGCCGAACCCAGTGCTAATTTGAGCCGAGCCGATCTCACGCTCTCCCATGGGCTCCTGCTTGCCGCGGACGAGGCCTTCCGTGAAACCCATATCCCTGAACTAGTTCTGACAATTGGCAAGGTCGGCCTGTCTCGTGGAGTGCTACAGCTCATTGATTCGGCGGAGATTCACATCGCGGTAGATAGTCACGTCCATTTCTCTGACCCAACCCGCAGTGCGGACCTGGTGATTGCCTCTGTTCCGCTTCCGCCGCAAGAGTGCGAAGTCGATGGTGAATGGCTTGAGCAGTGGCAGCGGGCCGACATCTTGGCGGCTGCTGCAATCGAGACCGTTCTGAATCCGGAAGAGCTTACGGGAATGCAGATTGCGCGGGTTGTGACCCGATTTTTACCGGAATCGGGAACATTATTTTTAGGAGCGTCTTCAGCCGTCCGCCATGTTGCCTCATTCGCCGCAACGGGTGTTACCGACTCGGCGGTTCTTGGCAATCGTGGTGTTTCAGGTATTGACGGTTGTATTTCTACTGCCTCAGGTATTGCGATCAGTGCCACAGTTGAAGGAGATGGCTGCGTGGTTGCTTTGGTGGGCGACCAGTCATTTCTCTATGACAGCAATGCACTGCTGATTCCGCCCACTGAGACAAGCATCAATCTTGTAATTGTTGTGATCGACAACAACGGTGGGGGAATCTTCTCCACACTGGAGCAAGGTGCTCCCGAGTACTCCAAGCATTTTGAACAAGTGTTTGGGGTTCCGCTGGATGTAGACCCGTCTCTTGTTGCCTCTTCCATGAAAGCTAATGCCGTCACTGTCACGAATGAAGACGATTTAGCTGAAGCACTCGATCAGGCAATTAACGGTGGCTTGCATGTAATCACCGTAACCAGTGTTGATCGGGCACGTGAAAGTGAAATTCTAGGCCACATCGCACAGGCCGTTCGTGAAGCACTTTCTGGGAGTTGAGTGAGGTGGTCGCAGATTCAACGCGACAGAAAATTGTTCAGGCTGCCGCGGACCTATATTCGACTCTTGGTGCTCAATATTTTGCGGCGTGAGATTCCCAAGAGCTCTGGTTGCGTTGCCGGGGCGGTCACAGCAGTTGCATAGAACCGCTCAGAGTTCATCCACTCGTCCTTGCCCAGATGCCGCATTCCTCGGTTACCAGGAGCGTTGATGTAGATCTTGACGCGAGCGAAAATCCTAGCTGCTTTCCAATGCGTCACGCACGGGTGCAAGTTTTGCGGCTGACTCGGCAAGTTCTAGTTCAGGGATTGACCCGGCAACGATTCCGCACCCGGCAAAGGAACGCACGGTGCGCGACTCCTGGTCAATCTTCGCGCAGCGCAACGCAATTCCAAACTCGCCATCACCGTGATGATCAAACCAACCAACGGGTCCGGCATAACGTCCGCGATTCATTCCTTCAAGTTCGGGGATCATGGCTTTGGCGCGTTCGGTGGGAGTTCCGCACACGGCTGCAGTGGGGTGAAGTGATGCGACAAGGGACAGGATCGGAGCTTCACTGGCTAGCTGACCAGTGATATCGGTCGCCAGGTGTTGCACATTTGCAAGTTCAAGAACTCGTGGTTGTTCGGGAACTTCAAGGTCGGTGCAATGCGTTGCGAGTGCTTTGGCAACCGAGTGAACCGCGTACTCGTGCTCGGCGAGATCCTTGTGGCTCTTCATGAGATCCGAGGCTAAATCCGCATCCGTTGATTTGTCTCCCTGACGCCGAACCGTGCCGGCAAGGACCCGGCTCATGACCAGCCCACCCGTTCGCCGAACCAGCAACTCCGGGGTTGCTCCAAAGAGATCTTCGACCACGAATGTCCAGCAGGTGGGATATGCCCGCGCAAGTTGATTGATCAGGAACCGAACATCGAGTGCACCGTCAACGTGCGCAATGAGGTCGCGCGCAAGAACTACTTTGTCGAGTTCGCCTGCGGTAATTCGTTCAACGGCGGTGGCAACGGATTGTTCCCATTCCCATGGCGGAATGCTGCCTTCAGCCCAACGCACTGTGGTCGGTGCAGTCGGAACGGAAACTGGTGGCAAGACGCTACTCGCCGAGCCAATAGTGGTCATCCAAGTTTGTCCACCACGTTTACCGACGACAACATTAGGGACAACAACTTCGGAGAGGTTATTGAGATCAAATGCAAATGAGGCGAAAGCAACCGGTCCCGTTCCCGGCAAGCTCACGGTATCCTCAATGTGGGCATTTGTGAGGAGTTGATTCCACCAGCGCTGGGTTCGGGAAAAGGTTTCATCGCCACGCACTTGCAATCGAGCAGCCACCCCCCAACCAATTAGTCCTTCGCCACCTCGGACCCATGCGAGCGGGTTCTCGATCGGCAGATGTTGGAGAAGTTCCAGGTCGTGTTCGAGAGCTCGGGTACGGAAAGTCAGGTGTTCCTGATCGGGCAAGACACCAGGTTGCTCATTCACGCTCACCAAGTAAGCCTAGGGCTCGCGAGTTGTTTTAACCACTTGGAACTGCAGTTAGCGTTAAGTGAGATCTCTGACAGACTAAGGGCGTGCCGAGGGCGAATTTGGATAAGGATCCAGCTGAAGTTGCTGCGATGTTTGATGCAGTTGCCGCTAAATACGATCGCACCAATGACATTCTGGCCGTGGGACAGACCCGGCGTTGGCGCAGTGCAGTGCGCAAAGCTCTACAACTGGAACCAGGACAACTCGTTCTCGACATCGCGGCGGGCACCGGAACCTCAGCGGCCGCATTCACCGCCTCAGGGGCGGATGTCATTGCCGCGGACTTTTCACTGGGAATGCTCGAAGTAGGCAAAACCCGAAACCCGGCGATTCCTTTCGTCGCAGCCGATGCGCTAGCCCTGCCATTTGCCGACTCAAGTTTTGACCGGGTCACTATTTCCTTCGGATTGCGTAATGTGGCCGATCGCATGGTTGCCTTAGAGGAGTTCAGGCGCGTGATTAAGCCCGGTGGGCGGCTCGTGATCTGCGAGTTTTCTCATCCAACGCTGGCCCCATTTCGTCGGGTGTATACCGAGTACCTCATGGCGGCGTTGCCCCTGCTCTCGAACCGGGTCTCCTCAAATCCGGATGCTTATCGGTATTTGGCCGAGTCAATCCGCGCTTGGCCGGTCCAACAAGAGCTGGCGGCAGACATTGCCGACGCCGGCTGGGGAGCGGTTCAGTGGCGCAATTTCACCGGGGGAATCGTGAGCATCCACCGGGCGGTTGCCCCGAAGGATTAGCCGCTATGCTTGGTCAGATAGTGAAAAATTTCACAATCGCGCAAGTGGATGAGAGAAAAGCTGCAGTGGCTGGCTTGGCCTTCGAGCATGTGAAAGGGCTGGTATGAACGTCTATACACCAATCTTGGTGCTCGGGATCCTCGCATTTAGCTTTGCGGTTTTCTCGATCGTAATCGCCAGTTTCACGGGTCCCAAACGGTATAACCGCGCGAAATACGCCGCTTACGAGTGTGGGATTGAGCCAACACCGCAGCCAATGGGGGGCGGCCGTTTCCCCATTAAGTACTACCTCACCGCCATGATGTTCATTATTTTCGACATCGAGTTGGTTTTCCTTTACCCTTGGGCGGTTTCAGCCGATGCACTGGGTGCATTTGGACTAATCGCGATTTTCCTGTTTCTCATAAATTTGGGTTTGCCATATGCATTTGAGTGGCGCCGCGGCGGATTGGAGTGGGATTAATGGGTCTTGAAGAGAAACTACCTTCGGGAATTCTGCTCACAACTGTTGAGCAGGTAGCCGGGTACGCGCGTAAAGGCTCCCTCTGGCCAGCCACATTTGGCTTGGCATGTTGCGCAATTGAAATGATGGCAACCGGCGGCCCGCGCTATGACATTGCCCGCTTTGGCATGGAAGTTTTCCGGGCCTCACCGCGCCAAGCAGACCTGATGATTGTGGCCGGTCGAGTGAGTCAAAAAATGGCACCGGTTCTGCGCCAAATCTACGACCAAATGCCAAATCCAAAATGGGTGCTCGCAATGGGCGTCTGTTCATCGAGTGGCGGCATGTTTAACAACTACGCCGTTGTTCAGGGAGTGGACCACGTTGTTCCCGTTGACGTTTACCTGCCCGGTTGTCCGCCCCGCCCCGAAATGCTCATTGACGCAATCCTGAAAATCCATGACGAAATCCAGGACATGAAGCTCGGGGTGAATCGCAAAAAGCAAATTATTGAGCACGAGCAGATTGCCTTGGCTGCGCCTTCTGTACTTGACATGAAGGGGCTCCTGCGATGAGCGAGTTCCCCGTCGTGCCAGACGGCTTAGCCGCAATTGATCTGGTGGGTGTGCGCAAAGGCGCATTTGGTTCACAAGGGTCCGGTGACACTAGCGGTTTTGGCGGACTGGTGGCACCGATTGTCATGCCCGGTGCATCAATCCCACCATTTGGAGGTTGGTGTGACGAGGTCGCCGAAGAGCTGGCGCTCTCGCTGGTCGACGCTGGAGTGAGCGGTGCGGTTGAAAAAATTGTGATCGATCGAGGCGAAATGACTTTTTATATCGCACCCGAGAACCTGATTGCATTCATGACCGAATGCCGCGATGAACCGGCACTCCGATTTGAAATGTGCACAAGCGTGAGCGGTGTTCATTTCCCGCAGGATACAAATCGGGAGCTGCATATTGTTTACGCGTTGCTTTCCATCACACATAACCGTCGAATTCGGGTTGAAGTGTCAATTCCTGACTCCGATCGTCACCTTCCATCATTGGTCGCGCTTTACCCGTCAGTGGATTGGCATGAGCGCGAAACCTGGGACTTTTTCGGAATAATTTTTGATGGGCACCCGGCGCTTACGCGAATTCAAATGCCTGATGACTGGGTGGGGCATCCGCAGCGCAAGGACTACCCACTTGGTGGGATCCCCGTTGAGTACAAGGGTGCAAGTATTCCCGCGCCAGATCATCGGAGGTCCTACAACTAATGACTACCACCGAATTTACGAATTCTGATCCGTTCTCGGGGTCCTATGACACCACCGACGGCACCGTGTACAACCTCGGCGGAGGCGACTGGGACAGCATCGCGGCGGCGCCGGAGGGTGAGAACGAGCGAATCGTGGTCAACATGGGACCACAACACCCGTCCACTCACGGTGTTCTTCGCATGATTTTGGAACTTGAAGGTGAGACTGTCGTCCAGGCTCGGTGCGGTATTGGTTTCCTACATACCGGGATCGAAAAGAATATGGAGTTTCGCACTTGGGTTCAAGGTGTGACCTACGTAACCCGAATGGATTACCTGGCCCCGATGTTCAATGAGACAGCCTACTGCCTCTCGGTCGAGCGACTTCTGGGCATTGAAGACCAGATCCCAGAACGCGCAAACGTAATCCGAGTGATGATGATGGAACTCAATCGGGTTTCTTCCCACTTAGTAGCACTCGCAACGGGCGGCATGGAGCTCGGAGCGCTCACCGCCATGATTTTTGGTTTCCGCGAACGCGAACTCGTTCTCGACATTTTCGAAATGGTCTCGGGACTACGCATGAACAGCGCTTACATCCGACCGGGTGGTGTCGCCCAAGACCTACCAAGCGGGGCAGAAGAAAAAATTCGCGAAACTGTAGTGCTGCTTCGCAAGCGGCTCAAGGACACCTCGGATTTGCTGGTAGACAACACAATCTGGATGGGTCGAACAGTTGGTGTTGGCTACCTTGACCTCACGGGGTGTATGGCGCTGGGTATTACAGGGCCGATCCTGCGTTCAACCGGGCTACCCCATGACCTGCGCAAGAGCGCGCCCTATTGCGGCTATGAAAACTATGAATTCAATGTTCCTACCCAAAAAACCTCAGACGCGTATGGACGCTTCTTGATCCGCATCGCTGAAATGCACGAGTCACTTAACATTGTCGATCAATGTCTGGATCGACTAGTGCCTGGCCCCATCATGATTGCCGACAAGAAAATTGCTTGGCCATCACAATTGTCGGTTGGCAGCGACGGACAAGGGAACTCACCAGAACACATTCAAGAAATCATGAGCGAGTCGATGGAAGCGCTCATTCACCATTTCAAGTTGGTTACCGAAGGCTTCAGCGTCCCTGCCGGACAGGCCTACGTTCCGATTGAGTCTCCACGTGGTGAACTCGGTGCCCACGTTGTGAGCACGGGTGGAACCCGACCGTACCGGGTGCACTTCCGCGATCCCTCTTTCAATAACTTGCAGGCCGTCTCCGCGATGAGCGAGGGTTCCATGATCGCGGACGTAATCGCAGCGGTCGCGAGTATTGACCCCGTCATGGGCGGGGTTGACCGTTAATGTCACAGCGAAATGAGCAGAACGTGATCTCTGAATCAACCAGGTTAAAAATGCGAGAGCTAGCCGGACGATATCCGAACCGACGCTCGGCACTGTTGCCCATGCTGCATTTGGTGCAAGCAGAGCAAGACGAAGTAACTACCGAAGGCATGGCTGCCTGCGCAGAAGAACTTGACATCACCTCCGCGGAAGTGACAGCGGTTGCAACGTTTTACACAATGTACAAGTACAGTCCCGTTGGCAGGCACCACATTGGAGTTTGTATCAACACACTGTGTGGACTACTCGGTGGTGACGCTGTGTACGAGCGGGTTGCTGAGCGTCTGGACGCATCTCACAATGGGCCATCTGCCGACGGTAATTTCTGGTTGGAACGGATTGAGTGCCAGGCGGCTTGCACCCATGCGCCAGTCATGACGGTTGATTGGGAATTCATGGACGACGTAACCCCGCAAAGCGCGGTTGCCCTAATTGACAAACTCGCACTGGGTGAACAAGTGTGGTCAACGCGTGGCCCTATGATCCGTGACTTCCAAGCAACCGAGCACACCCTAGCCATGGCAGAAGACGACCTAGCAACTGTCGGTAATTGCGTCGATGAAAAAATGCTTGCCGGTCTGAACATCGCAAAATCTGGAGCGCAGCAATAGTGAAACTGACACCGGTAATTACGCAACACTGGGACGACCCGACGCTGTACACACTTGACGGGTACAAGAGCCATGGTGGGTACGAAGCGCTTGCTAAAGCACTCAACAGCGATCCTGACTCCATCATTGCACTCGTCAAGGACAGTGGGCTTCGAGGCCGCGGAGGTGCTGGTTTCCCCACCGGCTTGAAATGGTCATTTGTCCCACAAAATGATGGCAAGCCGCACTACCTTGTTGTCAACGCCGACGAGTCTGAACCCGGTGCATGTAAAGACATCCCGATCATGATGGCGAACCCACATGCACTTGTCGAAGGTGTAATCATCACCTCATTTGCCATTCGAGCAAATCATGCTTTCATCTATATTCGCGGTGAAGTTCCCGCGGCAATTCGTAAGGTCGCCTATGCGGTCAAGCAAGCCCGTGAAGCAGGTCTGATTGGTAAGAACATTCAAGGTTCAGGCTTTGACCTTGAAGTGACGGTGCACTCCGGTGCCGGTGCGTACATTTGTGGTGAAGAAACTGCGCTCCTTGACTCCCTTGAGGGCTTTCGAGGGCAACCACGATTAAAGCCGCCGTTTCCTGCTATTGCGGGGCTGTACTCATCACCGACGGTGATTAACAACGTGGAGACGATCGCAAATATTCCTTACATTATTGATCGCGGTGTTGAATGGTTCCGTCAATTTGGAACTGAGAAGTCGCCCGGATTCAAAGTATTTGCCGTTTCGGGTCACGTACAGCGCCCTGGAATCTACGAAGCGCCGCTGGGCATCACAATGCGCGAATTGCTCGACTACGCGGGCGGGATGCGTCCGGGTGCCGAGCTCAAGTTCTGGATCCCGGGCGGGTCAAGTGTTCCCATGTTGACCGCCGATCACCTCGACCTCCCATTGACCTACGAAGCCATGGCTGAGGCTGGAACCATGCTAGGAACGGGCACCCCTATGGTCTTTGACCAAACGGTGTCAGTTGTCAAAGCTGTTACTCGCTGGCTCGAGTTTTATAAGCATGAGTCGTGTGGAAAGTGCACACCCTGCCGGGAAGGCACCTATTGGATTACGGGCGTGCTGGAAAAATTTGAACACGGTCACGGCACGGAGAACGAAATGGAAACCTTGACCACTCTGTGTGGTCAGATCGCTGGTCGGTCCTTCTGCGCACTCGGCGATGCTGCGGCAACGCCTTATCCCGCGGCCATGAAGTACTTCAGCCACGAATTTACCGCGGCAACTCACACCAGCGCTGACGAACAGTTTGATCCAATTGCGTCATACGTCTTCTCGGGGGCGCGCGCCTAATGACCATGACCAATCACACTGAAAAGATGGACTCAGTCAGCGTTGTGATCGACGGAATCGAAATGGAAGTTCCAAAAGGAACGCTCGTAATTCGCGCTGCTGAGCAGATCGGCATTGAAATTCCACGTTTTTGCGATCATCCGCTCCTTGTGCCAGTTGCTAATTGCCGGGCATGCTTGATTGAGATCGACGGAGTGCCTAAACCGCAGCCGGCATGTGCACAGGTACTGTCTGAAGGTATGAACGTTCGCACCCAACGTTCTTCAGAAATGGCACGGGTTGCTCAAGAAGGGGTAATGGAGTTCTTGCTCGCCAACCACCCACTTGATTGCGCGATCTGCGACAAGGGCGGGGAGTGTCCACTACAAAATCAAGCTATGAGCGCTGGTCGCTCTGAATCACGCTTTGATGGTGAAAAACGTACCTTTCCCAAACCAATTAACGTCAACGCTGAAGTGCTCCTTGACCGCGAGCGGTGTGTTTCTTGTGCGCGCTGCACCCGATTCGCTGACGAGATCGCAGGTGATGCATCCCTTGAATTACTTGAGCGCGGTGCCCAACAGCAGGTCGGTACGGCAAATGATGAACCATTTGATTCCTATTTTTCCGGAAATGTTGTTCAGATCTGTCCCGTAGGCGCGCTCACCAGTGCGTCATACCGATTCCGTTCACGGCCATTTGATTTAGTCTCAGTCCCCACAACTTGTGAACACTGTGCATCAGGTTGCTCCCTTCGGACCGATCACCGCCGCGGCGCGGTTACCCGTCGTCTTGCCTGGGATGACCCGGAAGTCAATGAAGAGTGGAGTTGTGACAAGGGGCGCTTCGCATTTGCGTACTTAGCTTCAGGTCGAATCGAATCTCCGCTCATTCGCGAGAATGGTGAGTTGCGCTCAGCATCCTGGCCCGAAGCGATGCACTTCGCCGCTGCGGGCCTCGCCGCCGCAGCCGGTTCGACCGCTGTCCTGGTCGGTGGCCGAGCAACGAGCGAAGATGCTTATGCGTACTCGAAATTTGCCCGAGTCGTACTGGGAAGTGACAACATTGATTTTCGGGCGCGCGCAACCTCAAATGAGGAAGCAGAATTCTTAGCGGCATACGTAGCTGGAAAGCAGTTGGAAATCACCTACGGCGATGTTGAATCTGCGTCACAAATCGTGCTGGTTGGCTGTGAACCGGAGGACGAATCACCAATTCTGTTCCTTCGCTTGCGCAAAGGTGTGAAAAAAGGTGTCCTCGTTCATACGGTTGGCCCGCTCTATTCGCTAGGTAGTGAAAAGTTGTCTGCGCATTGGATTAAAGCGAAAGCTGGCTCTGAGGCCCAAGTGCTCGGGGGCCTTGATTCGGAATTGGTTAACGCTCTTGACAGCACCTCAATTATTTTCGTTGGCGAGCGCGCGGCTACAAGCCCGGGTTCCCTCAGCGCGGTTTCTGAACTGGGCGCAAAAACGGGTGCGCGCATTGCTTGGGTGCCCCGACGAGCTGGTGAACGAGGCGCACTTGAGGCTGGTGCGCTCGCTGGTCTACTTCCGGGCGGTCACCCAATTTCTGATCGCACTGCGCGCGCACACGTTGCTCAAGCATGGAACGTCGAGGCGGACTCCTTGCCAAGTGGAGGACTCGCTGGAACCGATTTGGTCACTGCCATCGCAAGTGGAACGTTCACGGCGGTACTTACCGCCGGTATCGATCCCGGTGATCTGCCAAATGGCAACGAACTTATTGCCGGGATTGAAGGCGCTGATTTTGTTGTCGCACTTGAGAATCATCATTCGGAAATCACCCAGCGGGCAAGTGTCGTTTTCCCGGTTGCGGTTGTCACTGAAAAATCCGGATCCTTCATGAACTGGGAAGGGCGCAGTAAACCATTCAGCGCGGCTTTTCGCGAGGCGCTTACCCTCTCAGATGCCGGAGTGCTGTCAATGTTGGCAAGTGCCATGGGCGCACAGCTCAGTGGAGATACTCGCGAGCTAGGCAAGGAATTGACCGCACTGGGATCTTGGACGGGTTCGCGAACGCAGGTAAAGCCGGTGGCGCCAAATCCGGCTGCCGGAACGACTTTGGCCACGTGGCGCCTGCTGATTGATTCAGGTGTATTGCAAGAGGGAGAACCGCACTTGGCAGCTACCGCGCGACCATCAGTGGTTGCGATTAACTCTGCGATGTTTGACCAACTGGACCAACCGGAATTAATCACGGTGACCGGGCCTAAAGGATCAATCACACTGCCAGTGCACGTCTGCGAAGTAGAGGATGACAGTCTGTGGTTGCCCATGAACTCACCGGATTCACATATTTATGCGCAACTTGGTTGCGGTTATGGTGAAGTAGTCACTGTCCAGGGAGGCGCTGCATGAGTGGTTCTCAGTTTGGCTTTTTCGGGACAGACCCGTGGTGGATGGTAATCCTCAAAGCCGTTGTCATTTTTGGAATGCTGGTCGTCATCACCTTGTTCACCATCTGGTGGGAGCGCCGAGTGGTGTCGCGGATGCAAAACCGAATTGGTCCAAACCGGGTGGGGCCGGCCGGCTTGCTCCAGTCGCTAATGGACGGTTTCAAGCTTGCTTTCAAAGAAGAAATCATCCCTAAATCTGCGCACGTTGCCGTGTACTGGATTGCCCCGGTTATTTCAGCGACGGCAGCTTTCCTCGCATTTGCCGTTATTCCATTTGGCCCGACTGTGTCGATCTTTGGTGTGGAAACTCCACTGCAACTCACCGATTTTCCGGTGTCTGTTCTCTACGTGCTGGGAATTGCATCCATCGGTGTTTACGGACTGGTTCTGGCCGGTTGGTCTTCAGGCTCGACCTACCCACTTCTTGGCGGGCTGCGTTCAACAGCCCAAGTGATTTCATACGAAATCGCCATGGGGCTTTCATTTGTTGCAGTGTTTCTGTTTGCCGGCTCCATGTCGACATCCGAAATCATCGCACAGCAGGAACCCATTTGGTTCGCTGTGATTTTGCTACCCTCGTTCCTCATTTATGTAACGTCAATGGTGGGGGAGACCAACCGCGCACCATTTGACCTCCCAGAGGCAGAAGGCGAACTTGTCGGTGGGTTCCACACCGAATACTCGTCATTGAAATTCGCCATGTTCTTCTTGGCCGAATACATCAACATGGTCACCGTTTCAGCGTTGGCAACGACCCTGTTCCTCGGTGGCTGGTTGGCGCCGTGGCCCCTGTCGTTGTGGGATTCGGCAAATACTGGTTGGTGGCCGGTTCTTTGGTGGCTGCTCAAGGTCCAA
Organism: Actinobacteria bacterium UBA3120; assembly: GCA_002365735.1. Taxonomy (GTDB): domain Bacteria; phylum Actinomycetota; class Actinomycetes; order S36-B12; family S36-B12; genus UBA4592. Next base: position 15,663 of record DEZY01000126.1, on the reverse strand, counting down.
CTCTTTATCTTTATGTTCATTTGGTTGCGCGCGACGCTACCGCGATTGCGGTACGACCAGTTCATGAAATTTGGTTGGAAAGTTCTCATTCCGGCATCGCTTGGATGGATATTTATCGTTGCAACTGCGCGCGTTTTCCGTAACGACTTCAGTTTTACGAACCAACAATTACTTTTCGCTGGAGCCGCGGCTATCGCCGTTCTGCTGATTGGGTCGTGGTTGCTTCAGATTCGTTCAGATCGCAAACAAGAGAGCCTAGAAGATGAATTCGAAGCGGAATCCCGCGCACCATTTGACCCAATGGCTGGTGGACATCCGGTTCCGCCCATGCCGGGTCAAATATTCCCCTACACCCCGCGACGTGTACTTGCTGCACAATCGGTTGCTGGTGGCGTGAGCCCGTCAGATGAAGATACGAACGCGATCGAGGAGATACCCAATGCCTGAATTACCTGCCGCGGTTCGCGGATTTGGGGTGACCTTCGGAACTATTTTTAAAAAGGTCGTAACCGAGCAGTACCCCGAGGATGCCAGTAAGTACCCGCCAAAGCCGCGCTTTCACGGACGTCACCAACTCAATCGTTGGGCCGATGGGCTGGAAAAGTGCATTGGCTGTGAACTGTGTGCGTGGGCTTGCCCAGCGGACGCGATCTTTGTCCAAGGGGCGGACAACAGCGATGAAGAGCGCTTCTCGCCGGGTGAGCGTTATGGCCGGGTATACCAAATCAACTACACCCGCTGTATTTTCTGTGGCCTCTGTATCGAAGCGTGCCCCACGAGAGCCCTCACCATGACCAATGAATTCGAGCTAGCCGACAATAATCGCGCAGATTTGATCTATGAAAAGGAAGATTTATTGGGGCCGATGCTCCCTGGGATGCTTGCCCCACCACATGAAATGGTTCCCGGTACAACCGATCGTGATTACTACGCAAACAAGATCACCGGCTCGGTCCCCGAACAAGGCACCCAGTCCGATTCTGACCTTGGTAATGCTGATCGAAATGGTGCTCAATGACCATTGACGGTGAACTTGTTGTATTCATTATCTGCGGGGGCTTAACAGTCATCGGGGCACTCGGAATGGTCCTGTCACGTAAAGCCGTTCACTCTGCACTGTTTATCGCCATGGTCATGATCAACCTCGCGATCCTGTACGTCGCGAACTCTGCCCCTTTCCTGGGCATGGTGCAGATCATCGTGTATACCGGCGCCGTAATGATGCTCTTCCTCTTTGTTCTCATGGTGGTGGGAGTCGACTCTTCGGATTCGCTGATCGAAACGATTCGCGGCCAGCGACTTTTTGGGATCCTGTTCGGTGTGGCTCTGGCAGTGTTGCTCGCTGGTGGCATTGGGACCGCACTGACCGACAAAGGGGATGTGGGTCTGGATGCGGCAAATGAAGAATTTGGTGGCAACGTTGAGGGTATCGCAAATCTGATTTTCAGTGATTACCTTTTTGCCTTCCAGGCCACAGCTGCTCTGCTGATTACGGCTGGCTTGGGTGCGGTAATTCTCACCCACCGCGAAGCATGGAAGCCAAAGGTAACCCAGAAAGAGCTCTCGGTTGCGCGCTTCATGGTGGGTGCGGGCCACCCGGGAAATAAGCCGAACCCTGGCGTTTACGCTCGACACAATGCAGTGAACACCCCAGCAATTTTGCCAGACGGTTCACTTGCATTGGACAGTGTTCCAGAGCCTGTTCGATCACGTGATGACTCGTTGATCATTGACCACAGAGTGGTATCAACGGTTGTGGAATTGGTAGAGGGAGAGGATCAGAACTAATGGATCCCGTCTATTACATCTATCTTGCGACCGTACTTTTCAGTATTGGTGCAGTCGGTGTGTTGGTTCGCCGCAACGCAATCATTGTTTTCATGTCAGTCGAATTGATGCTCAACGCGGCGAACTTAGTGTTCGTTGCTTTCGCTCGAATGAATGGGAACCTCGACGGTCAAACTGTCGCGTTCTTTGTCATGGTCGTCGCGGCAGCCGAAGTCGTCGTCGGTCTCGCGATTATCGTTCAAGTTTTTCGAACTAGGCAATCAGCATCAATTGACGAGCCGAATCTTTTGAAGTATTAGTAAAAAATCAGTAGACCAGATTAATACCGAGGAATAGGACCACACGTGACCGTTATGCCAGCAGAGGGGCTTTTCTCCCTAATGTGGCTTCTCATTGCGTTGCCGTTGGCGGGCGCAGCAATT
>DEZY01000126.1:5251-13265 GCA_002365735.1 Actinobacteria bacterium UBA3120 | reverse complement strand
TGACCGTGTGCGCATCCGCTGTTCTTGGCGTCTTGCTTCTGATTGAAATGATGGGGCTGCCAACAGAGGAAAGAGCCATAACACAGGTCGCCTACCAATGGGTTTTCGTTGGCAACTTCACCGTTGATCTTGCATTCCAGTTGGATCAGCTCTCCATGGTGTTCATTCTGCTCATCACAATCGTGGGCTCCCTCATTCACATTTACTCATTGGGCTACATGTCCCATGATCCCGATAAGCGTAAATTCTTCGGCTACTTGAATCTTTTCGTGGCAGCCATGCTGTTGCTCGTTATGGCGAACAACTACTTACTGCTCTACGTCGGCTGGGAAGGTGTGGGTCTGGCCAGCTATCTACTTATTGGTTTCTGGCAGCATAAGGCAACGGCTGCTGCTGCGGCCAAGAAAGCTTTCATTATTAACCGCATTGGTGACGTAGGCCTGAGCCTTGCCATCATGTTGATGTTTGTGACCTTCGGTTCGGTTACTTTCTCAGATGTCTTTGGGTCAGCGACCCAAGCAAGTGAAGGAACTTTGACCGCGATTGGGCTACTCCTACTGCTCGCAGCAGCCGGCAAGTCGGCCCAGTTCCCGCTGCAGGCCTGGTTGCTTGACGCGATGGAGGGCCCAACACCCGTCTCTGCACTTATCCACGCCGCGACCATGGTGACCGCTGGCGTGTACTTGATCGCCCGAAGCAACGTGATTTATAACAATGCCGAGTGGGCAGCGATGGCGGTCATTGTTGTAGCTTTGATCACGATTTTTATGGGCGCAATTATCGGTTCAGCAAAAGACGATATTAAGAAGGCACTTGCCGGATCCACCATGAGCCAGATTGGCTACATGATGCTTGCAGTTGGTCTTGGCCCAATTGGTTACGTTTTCGCCATCTTCCACCTGGTCACTCATGGTGTATTCAAAGCCGGGCTTTTCCTTGGCGCTGGGTCGGTAATGCACGGAATGGATGACAACGTCAATATGCGCCGTTATGGAGCATTGCGATCGGTCATGGTGATCACCTTTATTACCTTTATGGCCGGCTACCTAGCAATTATTGGTATTCCGCCGTTCTCAGGCTTCTGGTCGAAAGACGAAATCATTCACGCCGCATTTGAGCGTGGTTGGTTTATCGGTGGCGCGGCAGTTCTCGCAGCCGGTATCACCGGTTTCTACATGACCCGCATGGTTGCCATGACCTTCTTTGGTAAGAAGCGCTGGGAGAGCGACGTCCACCCACATGAGTCACCAGCCGTGATGACAATTCCGCTGATCATTTTGGGACTTGGCTCAACTTTCCTAGGCATGGCACTGTTGTTCTGGGGCGATATTGAAAGTTGGTTGGAACCTGTGGTGGGTTACGAAAGCGAGCCAACGCCCTTACCCACGAGTGCATATATCGGGATCACGCTGACCTTTGTGATCGCAGGAGCGATCATCGGCTGGATCTCCTATGCCCGCCGTGAAGTGCCAGTTGATGCGCCATCTGGCAATTGGCTCACCCGCGCAGCGCGCAGAGATCTTTACGGCGACGCGGTTAATCACGCACTTGTTGTGGCACCCACCAATTACGCAGCCCGTGCGTTGGTGTGGTGTGACGCCCGCGCGATTGACGGATTCGTTAATGGGTCGGCCGCAGTTGTCGGTGGGCTGTCTGGCCGCTTGCGGCGCACCCAGTCTGGCTTTATTCGATCTTATGCATTGTCCATGGTGGGCGGGGCTGTATTGGTGCTTCTCGCCCTATTGTTGGTGAGGATCTAGTGAATACGTACCCGTGGTTAACCACAATCGCTCTGCTGCCGCTTGTGGGCAGCGTGATTGTAATTTTGACTCCCAAGCACAACGCCAGACTTGCCAAAACTGTGGCGCTTGCCTTCTCGCTGCTCACCCTCGGTGCGGTAATCGCAATGGCACTGAATTTTGATGCCAATTCTCAGGAAGCTTTTCAATTCACGGAAAGCTACGCCTGGATTCCCACATTCGGCATCAACTTTTCGTTCGGAGTGGACGGAATTGCTTTAGTTCTGATTGCACTTGCTGCAACGTTGGTTCCAGTCGTGATTTTGGGCGGCTGGGATGAAGGACTTGAGTCACAGGGCAGCGTGAAAGGCTACTTTGCGTTAATTCTGGTACTGGAGTCGCTCATGGTCGGGGTATTTGCCGCAACCGACGTCTTCTTGTTCTACGTTTTCTTTGAAGCAATGCTGATTCCGGTCTACTTCATGATCGGGCGCTACGGTGGTCCGCAACGCTCCTACGCTGCCGTTAAATTCCTGATTTACAGCCTGGTCGGTGGCTTGTTCATGTTGGCCTCCCTGATTGGCCTCTATATCGTTTCGGCCCAGATCACGGGTACGGGAACATTTGACTTTACGACTTTGGTGGGTCTTGATATCGATCCGGATGTCCAGAAACTGCTATTCCTTGGTTTCTTCTTTGCTTTTGCAATCAAGGCGCCACTGTGGCCATTTCATACTTGGTTGCCCGACGCAGCCGGCCAAGCCCAACCCGGAACCTCGGTCCTGCTGATTGGAGTCCTGGATAAGGTAGGAACTTTCGGCATGATTCGCTACTGCCTAGAAATCTTCCCGGCGGCGAGCACTTTCTACGCCCCGGCTGTGATCTCGATCGCTCTGATCGGAATTTTCTATGGTGCCTTTGTCGCCCTGAAGCAAACCGATCTGAGGCGGCTCTTTGCCTACTCGTCAATCTCCCACTTTGGCTTTATTGCCTTGGGTATTTTCGTGTTCACATCGGCGGGGCAAACCGGCTCCATGATTTACATGGTGGCGCACGGCCTGAGCACTGCGGGATTGTTCATTGTTGCGGGCTACCTCATGGCGCGTCGGAGTGGATCTGCTCAGCTGTCCTCATTTGGCGGCGTGAACAAGGTGGCCCCGGTTCTCGCCGGCTTCTTCTTGATCGCAGCGCTCTCGAGCCTGGCCCTACCAGGCATGGTGTCCTTCATTGGCGAGTTCCTGGTCCTGCTGGGAGCGTTCCAGCAGTACATGTGGGTGGGCGCAGTCGCAACCGTGGGCATTGTGATTACGGCGGCTTACGTCTTGCGGGTGTATCAAAAGAGCATGACCGGGCCGCTGAACCCCGATTGCGAAGGCATGAAGGATCTCAACGGACGCGAGATTACTGCCCTCGCACCCATTGCCCTGCTAATAATTGTGCTCGGAGTCTTCCCGGCTCCATTACTCAATGTGATCAACCCAGCAGTTGACCGAGTCATGACCACGGTGGGTGTGAGTGACCCGGAGGTCACCTTCCCGATCTTGGGTGAATCGGCTACGAGCGAAGGAGGATCGGAGTGAATACCTTTACCGCTCCGCAGATCGACTACGTAGCCATTTCGCCGATTCTGATTGTCGGAATCGCCGCGCTGCTGTCGGTGTTGGCGGAAACTTTTCTACCACGTTTCCTTCGCCGGCAAATCCAGTTAATGCTGACGTTTTTCTCTTTGATTGGCGCATTTATCCTTCTGGTGATCAACCACAACCTTCGTACAATTACCGTCGGAGGGGCGGTCGCGATTGACGGCCCAGGTGTTGTCCTGATGGGCACGATTCTTCTCCTCTCACTGCTCAGCGCGTTTCTCATTGCCGAGCGCTCCTTGGACAGTCTGGGGGATGCATTCGCGCCCAGTGCATCGGCGCTACCAGGGTCAGTTGACGAACGCGAGTTTTCAGCACGCGGCTACTTCCAAACTGAAGTGTGGACACTGTTCCTATTCGCGGTCTTTGGCATGCTCGTATTTGTAGTTGCCAACGACCTGCTGTTCATGTTCGTGGCACTTGAGGTGATGTCATTGCCGCTCTACCTCATGGTCGGCATGGCTCGCCGCCGCCGGCTACTTTCGCAAGAAGCCTCACTCAAATATTTTGTGCTGGGAGCATTTTCATCCGCATTCTTTATTTTTGGTGCGGGGTTGGTGTATGGATTTGCTGGCTCAATCTCGCTACCTGTCATCCACGATTCACTGGCATCGACCACGGGCGAAACGCTTCTGATCGTGATCGGCATGGCCATGCTGCTGGTTGGATTGTTCTTTAAAGTGGGCGCCGTTCCATTTCACCAATGGACACCGGATGTGTATCAAGGTGCACCGACCCCAATTACCGCTTTCATGGGCGCCACGGTCAAGGTCGCTGCTTTCGGCGCCATGATGCGTTTGCTTTACGTGGCATTTTCCGGAATTCAATGGGACTGGGAAGTCATCTTGTGGACCGTTGCGATCCTCAGCATGCTGATTGGGTCGCTGATTGCACTCACCCAAAGTGATGTCAAGCGGATGCTCGCGTATTCCGCGGTGGCGCAATCCGGTTTCATCCTGGTGGGCGTTGTCGCGGCAAGTCCTGCCGGTATCGCGGCAGTAATGTTTTATCTGATTGCCTACGGTCTGGTTACGGTCGGCACCTTGGCAGTTATTTCTATGGTGCGCGATTCCTCCGGTGAGGCGACGCATCTGTCCAAATGGGCTGGACTTGGCAAGAAGTCCCCCGTGTTGGGCGCGGTCATGGTGATCTTCATGTTGTCCCTGGCGGGCATCCCCCTCACCAGCGGGTTCGTGATTAAGTTCGGTGTCTTTGCGGCTGCAATTGCTGAGGGTGACGCCTGGCTGGTAATTGCCGCGGTCATCGCGAGCATTATCGCCGCGTTCTTCTACGTACGGGTGATTGTGGTCATGTTCTTCTCCGCGCCTAATGAGAAAACGGCGTCGGTGGCCATTCCTTCGATCTTGACCACCATCACGGTCGCCGCCACGGCCACCGCAACCTTGGTGCTGGGAATAATCCCGCAGCCGATGTTGGATCTGTTGAGCAATGCCGGAATATTCATCAGGTAGTAGCCTGAGCACATGAATCGGATCTTCCACGCCAGTGATCCGGTTTTTGAGGCACACATCAGTTCTGAGCTCGCGCTGGTAGAGAAGGCGCTCTTGGAGTCCACGCGCAGTGAGTACCCCTTCGTTTCTGAGACTTCGCGTCATCTTGTTGTTGCCGGAGGCAAGCGCTTTCGCCCACTGTTGGTATTACTGGCAGCCGAATTCGGAGATCCAAAATCACCTGAAGTAATACCGGCGGCGGTGGTAGTTGAGCTCACACATCTAGCGACCTTGTATCACGACGACGTCATGGATGAAGCCACTATGCGGCGGGGTGCGACCAGCGCGAATGCCCGCTGGGACAACACGGTTGCGATTCTTACCGGAGACTTCCTTTTCGCGCGCGCATCGCAAATTTTGGCCGGTCTTGGACCCGATGCTGTACGCATTCAGGCTGAAACATTTGAGCGGCTATGCACTGGGCAAATCAAGGAAACCGTCGGTCCGTTGGATGGTGAAGACCCGGTTAAGCATCACCTGTCGGTCTTGTCAGAAAAAACGGGCTCACTCATTGCCACCTCGGGGCGATTCGGCGCCATGCTCAGCGGTTGCAACCCGGAGGTCGTCGACACACTGACTAAGTTTGGTGAGCAAATTGGCGTCGCTTTTCAATTGGCGGACGACATCGTGGACATTACCTCAATGTCCGAACAGTCGGGCAAGATCCCAGGGACCGATTTGCGGGAGGGGATACCGACGCTGGCCGGGTTGATCGCCCTTACTCAGGCACACCCAGAGAATGCTCAACTGCGAGAGTTGCTCTCACGCCCACTGCCTGATCCTGCAGAACACGCGGTGGCTCTGGAGCTGTTGCGTACTCATTCGAGTCTAAATGAAGCGCGGCTTGAAGCGTGTCGCTGGGCAGATGAAGCGCGGCGAACCCTGGAACCACTGCCCGAGATTGCCGCAAAGGAGACGTTGATCGCGTTGTGTGACTACGTGGTAACTCGCACGGGTTAAGGCTGCAGCAGTGTTTCTTGTAGCTGCCTTGTGCGGGTTCGAGCGTGTCGGTACATGTCTACCGTGAAAATAATGATTGAAGTCCAGACCAGCGTGAAACCAATCCACCGTCCGGTACTCATAGCTTCCTCAAAGACGAAGACTCCCAGTATGAATTGGCTAATCGGGGTGATGTATTGCAATACCCCAAGCGTTGAAAGGGGAATACGGGTTGAGGCGCCACCGAAAGCGAGCAGAGGAACGGCGGTTACCGGGCCGAGCATAATCAGTAGGAAGGTAATTTTTGGGCCGTCGAGAACGAAGGACTCGCTACCGCGTGCCACCGCTATGGCAAGGATGATCAGCGCAACGGGGAATAGAACCGCAGTCTCAATGCCAAGACTGTGCAAGGAAGGAAGGTTCGCAAATTTCTTGAGCAGGCCGTAGGTTGCGAATGAGACGGCAAGGGTGAGAGCAATCCAGGGGACTGAACCCGAGGCAATGGTCAGCACGACAACGGCGATGAGGGCGATTCCTACGGCAGCCCATTGGGTAAGTCGAAGGCGTTCTTTGAGAATTATTACGCCCATCGCTACGGAGATGAGTGGGTTGACGAAGTAGCCGAGAGAGGCTTGGACAACTTGATTAGAACTTACCGCGTAGACATATACCAGCCAATTGATAGAGAGAAATATTGCGGCAGAGCCAAGAATTAAAATATTTCGACGGCTGAAAGCTGCTGTGAATGCTCGCCATTGTTTGCCAATGATCAGGACCAGGACGACAACAATTAGGGACCAAATAATTCGATGGGCAACGATCTCAATCGGTGAAACCGAATCAAGCAGTGCGAAGAAGAGGGGGAACATTCCCCAAAAAAGGTATCCAGTGACTCCGAGTAGGACCCCGGTTGAATGAACAGAGCGCTCGCGCAGTGCCACCGGTTCCACCTGATCCTTAGAATTGAGAGACACTCTGTGAATGCGTGGTGTCAGACTACTCAGGGCACAGAGGCGAGTCGAGCGGGATAGGCTTTTGGACGTGCCCCGCTACGCCTTGACTTCTGACCCACGCGTGGGCGTAGAGATTGTCAGCGCGGCCCTGGCCTGCTGCACATTGGAGTTACAGGCGGCCTTAGGCAGCGGAGCTTTGGTTGAATCAAGTGAGGAGGGTGCCTCGCCAAGTGTGATTGTGATTGCGGGAACCGTGACCGACGCACTAGTTCCTAGTGTTGTGCAGCTGATCCGGGCTCACCCCGGGGTCAAAGTTATGTCCTTTGGTGCGTGCGCAACAAGTGGTGGCCCGTATTGGGACTCGCCTCCGGTGTCAAAAGGAATTGACCAGTTCGTGGAAGTAGCAACTTATGTTGCTGGTTGCCCGCCTCGCCCGGACGCATTCATTCAAGCCATTCAAGATCTCGCCTGCTCCGAGGATGCCTAGATGAATCGTGTATTCACCTGGCAACAGGTCGAACCCGACCAGTGGCGCAACAAGATAAGTGAGCTGATCGATTCAGGTTTTGTCTATTTTGATTTCCTGACCGGTGTGGACCGTGAGAATATTGACAGCGACGCGGACTGTGAAGTTGTTGCCCATCTGGCAAAGTCGGATCTGTCTGATTCCCGCATTATTTTCACTCAAGTAAAAAGTGAATTGGCTAGCATCGCAGACCTCGCACCAGCATCAAGTTGGCACGAACGAGAGTGCGCGGAGATGTATGGCATCACATTCACGGGCGGTGACACCAGCCCTTTGTTACGACACGAAGGATTAGGCAGACCACCGCTGCGCAAGTCAGCAGTTCTTGCGGCGCGGGTACTGACTCCGTGGCCGGGCGGAGCTGAACCCGAAATTAGAGAAGACGGCCGCAAGGTGGGCAATGTGTCGCGACGAAGGCAGCGGCCACCGGGTGTCCCTGAGAATTGGATCACACCATGAAACATTCATTTATTGCATTGATTGAAGACAAGTGCACTTCATGCATGTTGTGCGTGCGCGAATGCCCCGCCTGGTGCATCCACCTTGATTCGCACACTGTTGAGGTATCCGAAGAAGGTGCGCGACGCCCCAAGAAAGTCAACGTTCTTGACTCTTTCGACATTGACTACTCGCTGTGCATGTACTGCGGAGTCTGCATCGACGTGTGCCCATTTGATGCACTCGCATGGGATGAACACCGAGCCCT
>DEZY01000126.1:3222-5009 GCA_002365735.1 Actinobacteria bacterium UBA3120 | reverse complement strand
CGGTAGTTCGTAAATTGCACCGCAAAGTCAAAGTCAGCACCATTAATCAAAGCGATGACGTCCTGTAAATCGTCCCGATTCTTGCTCGTAACGCGTAATTCATCTCCCTGAATCTGGGTCTTGACCGCCTTGGGCCCGTCGTCACGAATTAACTTAGCGAGTTTCTTTGCATGTTCTTGGCTAATTCCATTATTGAAGGAGCCATTAATTTTGTGCTCTTTGCCCGATGCGCGAGGCTCGCCTGCGGTGAATGCCTTGAGACTGATTCCACGCTTGATAATTTTTTCTTTGAACACTTCAAGCGCTGCAGCAACCCGCTCCTCGGTACTACTGGTTAGCTCAACGTCCGTCTCACCTTTCCACTCAATTGTGGTCTGCGTGTTCTTAAAATCGAAGCGCTGAGAGAGCTCCTTGGCCGCCTGATTGAGGGCGTTGTCGGCCTCTTGGTGGTCTACCTCTGAAACGATGTCAAAACTACTATCTGCCATTGTGGGTTCCTTTCCGTTGGGTCAATCTAACTAATGAAGGGCACGTGCCAACCAACTGCACCTGTGAGCACCGGCACATGTAGTGTGTGCCGGGCATTACGGCAGATTGCCCGAGCGGCCAATGGGAGCGGACTGTAAATCCGTCGGTTTATACCTTCAGTGGTTCGAATCCACTATCTGCCACGTGTTAAAGGGTCCCCTTGTAGAAGGGGGCCCTTTTTAAAATGGGTAGCTCACGCCGGTTATTTCCTCGGACCAATCCCACAGCCGGCGGGCTTCTAGGGCATCTGTGGCAGATTCATCCCGGGCCACCAGTGTGGGGTTGCCGCGGGTCTGCCATTTGTCTGCAGGACCGACATAGCTGTTGTTGGGCAGGCCGGGGGCAGTTGCTGCGAACAAGATCGGGAGTGCACCGATATTCACGTTTTGAGAGATCATTTGGGTAAGAAATTCAGTGACATGAAACTCTAGGTTATTGCCCCGCATTCGCGAAGCAACCCCTTGAAGGTTCGTGGCAACCAAGCCCGGGTGTGCGGCGACTGCGCCGACGCTGTAATCGTCAAGATCGAGGCGGCGAGAGAATTCCGTGGTGAAAAGCAGGTTGGCTAATTTTGATTGCGCGTAGGCGCCCCATGCCCGATATTTTTTTGCGCCCATCGGGTCATCAAAATTAAATCGTTTTGCCATTCGATGGGCTAGTGAGGACACTGTCACCACCCGCGAATGGGGTACGGCGACCAAAGCTGGGAAGAGCAATCCGGTTAAGGCGAAGTGTCCCAGGTGATTTGTGGCCAATTGCATCTCAAATCCTTGGGCACTTGTGCGTTGGGGAGTTGCCATGATGCCGGCATTGTTAATCAGTAGATCAAGCCCCTGCGGGTGTTCATTGGACCAGGCACCGGCGAACTCGCGAACAGAGTCGAGATCAGAAAGGTCGAGGACCTCGGCGGTGGTATCCCCACCGATGGCTGCGGCCGCATGATCTCCTTTTGACCGGTCGCGCACGGCGAGGGTAAGAGCGGCGCCCTGGTGGGCCAATGCTTTGGCGGTTTCGAAACCAAGGCCTGAATTTGCCCCGGTGATGATCACCGATCTACCGGTGAGATCGGGCAGATGAGCAGTTGTCCATGGGGGCATGTCCTAATAAAACCGGGTGAAGGGGCATAAGGCAAACCACAGCGGTGACCGCAGGGGCGATCGGGCCCTGCCACTGTGTACGCTTGCGTGGCTTCACGCCCCTTTAGCTCAGACGGCAGAGCGTCTCCATGGTAAGGAGAAGGTCTACGGTTCGATTCCGTA
>DEZY01000126.1:1466-2966 GCA_002365735.1 Actinobacteria bacterium UBA3120 | reverse complement strand
TGGTAGAGCAAGCGGCTCATAATCGCTGTGTCGCCGGTTCAAGTCCGGCCCTCGCTACAAGATTTATGGCATCAGGCACAATAGGCACGCGAAAGAAGCAGAAATGCGAAGCAAGGCACCAAATCAGAGATAAACCAGCACATGGAGATTGTGCTTTAGGGAAGTGAGAAAGCAGTGGGCAAGGCCAGCGACGTCCGACCCAAGATCACATTGGCATGCGAAGAGTGCAAAGACCGCAACTACATTACAAAGAAGAACCGTCGTAATGATCCTGACCGACTTGAGGTCAAGAAGTTTTGCGTAAAGTGCAAGACGCACACCCTGCACAAGGAAACCCGCTAACTTTTTAACGTGGCTATCAACCCAGAGTTTATTGGCCGCACCTACCCGCCAACGCAGGTCTACTCCGTTGGACGGGAGAAAATTCGCGAGTTCGCAACAGCGCTTGGTGACACTGCCTCCTGTTACTTCGAGGTCGACTCGGCGCGTGCGCTGGGCTACCCCGATTTAGTTGCGCCACCCACTTTTGCGATTGTGGTCACCATGAAGGCTGGTGAGCAGGTGGTATTTGATCCTGAACTCGCATTGGACTACACCCGGGTCGTTCATGGTGAGCAAAGATTCGTCCATCACCGCCCGATTTTCGCGGGAGATGAACTCACGAGCACGGTAAGTGTTGATTCGATTCGATCTGCTGCGGGTAATGACATGATCACGGTGAAAGCCCAAGTGCATTCCACCAGTGGTGAGTTGGTATCCACCGTGTACTCCTTGCTGGTTTCTCGTGGAGTAGAGGATCTCTCGTGACCCACATCTCCTATTTTGATCTTTACGTCGGACTGGAATTGCCTGCCCAGGAATTTATTTTTACGCGAATTGACCTGATTAAATACGCGGGTGCATCAGGAGATTTCAACGTCATCCACTGGAATGAACGGGTCGCAACGGAAGTCGGATTGCCGTCAGTGATTGCGCACGGAATGCTCACCATGGGCACCGTGATTCGCGTTGTCACCGATTGGCTGGGGGATCCGGGAAAAGTAACTGCGTACTCGGCCCGCTTTACCCGTCCAATTCCGGTTCCGGACTCTGACGAGGGCGCCACCATTAAAGTCACCGCAAAAATTACCGAATTACTGGAGCATAATCAGGCGATAATCTCAATCTCCGCGATTCACAACGACGTGACCGTACTTGCAAAAACAGTTGTCACTGTCACACTTGAGCCATGACAATCCCCGATCAGGTTACTGCTCTCGCAGAAGAGCGCGGCGTTGCTCGCGTCAATAAAGACTTTGCTCGATCTGATCAACTGCGAGATGCAATCGCAGCGGCGGGGTGGCTAATCAAGGACACGGCTGAGGGCTATTCGCTTACGCAGGCTCCACCATTTGGGATCACAGCAAATCTAGGTGCGCTGGTCGACCAATACGCGCAGTCGATTTCCGGAACAGCGGTGGTGCTCGTAATTGTCGACGGTTGGCCAGAAGACACCCACGT
>DEZY01000126.1:0-1241 GCA_002365735.1 Actinobacteria bacterium UBA3120 | reverse complement strand
GTCGTTCATGAACTAGCAAAGAGTCACCCCCACCTTGTCGAGTTCCACTTCGCTCAATCATTGGCCGAGTTGGGTTGGGCAAATGTGGTTAATGCGGCAGTCGCTATTACGTCAAGTGACTTCTTCGCGGTGATGGACATGTCAACGATCTGGGAAGGTGAGGCACTTACCCCAATCCTTGACACTTTCCAAGATCCCAATGTCGCACTTTCTGGTTGGCGTGGAGTAAATGTTGACGTGAGTCAAGATTGGCGTGAATTTGGTTCCGCAACTGCCGGAGATGTTGACGCGGTCTTGGGTTACTTCATGGTGGTTCGCGGGAGCGTTGCCAGGGAAATTGGCCCAGATCCAAAAGCGAGGTTCTACCGAAATGCCGACATGGAATGGTCCTTAGCGATCCGAGCCGCTGGCCACAAGGTCGTAATTCCTGAAGGCGAGCTGCCGTTGCGGCAGGAGCGCCACCATGGCTATCACGACAGTGAACCTTCGTACCGTGATAAGCAGAGCAAGAAAACTTACGACCGTCTTCTCCAAAAATTCCGCAAGTCCCCAGATATTTTGCATCAAGGTGATGATCGTGGGAATTGAGGAACTTTCCGGTACATTGCGCGATCACACAACATTGCATGTGGGTGGAGGAGCGCAGCAGATTGTGCGCGTCACTACAGATCAAGAATTGATCGATCTTGTGCGCAATATCGATCAACAAGGTGAGCAGTTATTGATATTGGGTGGAGGCAGCAACGTAGTCTGCACCGATCAGGATTTCCCAGGAACCGTCATCGTGATAGCCATGATGGGCATCGAGTGGGATAAGGGTTTGGTGACGGTTGCCGCGGGTGAAAACTGGGATGCATTCGTGAATCATGCCATTGACTTAGGCTTTGGCGGGCTTGCTCCATTAGCGGGTATCCCTGGCTCAATGGGTGCAACCCCTATTCAGAATATCGGAGCCTACGGCGTTGAGCTTGCCGAGTTCGTCGATCAGGTCAGTGTGTGGGACAGGGAAGAAAGTGTTCGACGAAATTTGTCGGCAGCGGAGTGTAAATTTGATTACCGTGATAGTGCTCTCAAAAAAAATCCGAGCAGATACGTTGTGCTCTCGGTGACTCTACAAATCACCCGCTCACTTGAGATTCCAATCAGATACGAACAACTTGCACGTGTCATGAATCAACAGATCGAGACAGTTGCTAATGCGGTACAGGTACGCGATCAGGTTCTGCGATTACGGGGAATGA
>DEZY01000088.1:2922-8936 GCA_002365735.1 Actinobacteria bacterium UBA3120 | reverse complement strand
CCTCAGAGTTCTTATGCTGTTCCTGGCTTGTATTTCTACGACAACACTGTTGTTCAGGTGGCCAAATCGATTACACCTTCTGATCGAGGTGAACTAGAAATTACCACCGTTAACGACCATTACTTGCGAGCTGGCGCACTGAAGGTGGCGGTTTTGGAGCGGGGAACCGCGTGGTTGGATACGGGAACGTTTCGATCGCTGCAAGATGCGGGTGAGTTTGTTCGGGTGATGGAAGACCGCACTGGAACCAAAGTTGGTTGTGTTGAGGAAATTGCTTGGCGTAATGGTTGGATCACTTCAGAACAACTCTTGGCCTTAGCGCAACCCTTGCTTAAGAGTGGATACGGCGACTACCTTGTTGCACTTGCCAGTAAGTAGTTAGTGAAAAAATTGCGGTTAAGCATCTTCGGAGAGCACGACTTCAACACCGCCGGTAATTCCTACGGTCAGGTTGTACAGGATCGTGAAAAGTCCAGCGAGCGCTGACACCAAAATTATCTCGACCGAAGCAAGAATAAGGGTTGAACCGATCACCTGACCAAATCCCAGTGAAGTAACTAGGTCGAGTCCACTGGTGCTGCCAACTACGTCGGTGACCGTTCCTGACAAGGATTCGATTACGCCGGTGCGATCCAAAATGAACCAGACTGCTGTGACAGCTACAACAAGAACGATGGCGATTGCCAGTGAAAGGATGAAGGCCGCTTTGGTCACCGACCAGGGATCGAACCTGGAAACGTAAAGTCGTACCCGCCGCGGACCCCCGCTCACTCTGTTGCCTGACCTTCGGTTACCTCCGTTAGGTCAACAACCTCGGTTACCTGGGTTCCCTCGGCAACTTCTTCGCCCTCAATGATCTCTTCATCGTCATCGTCTTCTGCGCCTTTGGCTACGGCTACGACCGTGGTGTCTTCACCTAAGCGCATCATGCGTACACCCATGGTGTCTCGACTGGAAGCACGGATTTCATCGACTTTGGTGCGGATCACTACACCGTTGGATGCAATGGCGAAGATCTGATCTGTTTGCGAACACACCATCGCGCCAACTAGTTCCCCGCGCTCTTCAGGGAGCTTCATGGCTCGCACGCCCTTGATCCCTCGGCCTTTAGTGGCCCACTCATCAACTGAGGTGCGTTTGGCAAAGCCACCGTCTGTGATGGTCACCACGAAGGTTCCTGGGGTGACAACATCCATTGACAGTAGGGCGTCGTCCTCGCGGAAACGCATCCCGATCACACCGCCGGTTGCTCGCCCCATAGGGCGTAAAGTTGCGTCATTGGCTGTGAAGCGGGCTGAAAGACCCTTCTTAGAAACAAGAAGTAGATCATCGGTTTCCGATACCAGACGCGCCCCGATGAGTTCATCGCCTTCATGAAGGTTGATCGCGATGATTCCACCTTGGCGGTTGGTGTCGTATTCACTCAGACGAGTTTTCTTCACCATGCCGGTGCGGGTTGACAGCACCAAGTAGTCACTCTCGGCATAGTCGGGTATCGCCAGCACTTGTGCAATAGTTTCATCGGGTTGAAACGCCAACAGGTTAGCAACATGCTGTCCGCGTGCGTCCCGGCCAGTTTCGGGGAGCTGGTATGCCTTTGCTCGATACACCCGACCAAGGTTTGTGAAAAACAAAATCCAATGGTGGGTAGTGCTGACGAACATGTGTTCCACTACATCGTCTTGTCGTAAGTTTGCACCCTTCACTCCACGACCGCCACGGCGTTGGGAACGGTAAAGATCACTGCGGGTTCGTTTCGCGTAACCACCTGAAGTTATGGTGACGACGACATCTTCGACTGCGATGAGATCCTCGTCTGTGACGTCACCGTCCCAGGCCACAATTTCGGTTCGACGTTCGTCACCGAACTTGTCAGAGATCTCGGTGAGTTCGTCACTCACAATTGTCCGCTGACGCTGATCTGATGCCAAGATGTCGTTGTAGTCGGCAACCTTGACCATAAGCTCTTCATATTCGTCAATTATTTTTTGGCGCTCAAGTGCTGCTAGGCGGCGTAGTTGCATATCAAGGATTGCTGTTGCCTGGATCTCATTGATCTCAAGAAGATCTATCAGGCCGATACGGGCGTCTTCAACTGTCGCGCTTGCACGAATTAGGGCAATGACCGCGTCCAATGCGTCAAGTGCTTTGAGGTAACCACTGAGGATATGTGCACGTTCTTCTGCCTTGCGTAGGCGGAAACGGGTGCGTCGTTGAATTACCTCAATTTGATGCAGCACCCAGTAACTCAAGAATTGCTCCAGCGTCAAAGTGCGTGGTACCGCATCTACGAGTGCCAACATGTTGGCACCGAAGTTGTCTTGGAGTTGGGTGTGCTTGTACAGCTGATTTAACACAACCTGGGCAACAGCGTCGCGTTTAAGTTCAATGATCAAACGCATGCCGGTACGTGATGACGAGTCATCGCGTACGTCGGAGATGCCGGTGAGTTTTCCGTCACCGACAAGTTCAGCGATCCGCAGTAGCAGGTTGTCCGGATTTACCTGATAAGGAAGTGCCGTGACAACGAGGACTTGCCGCCCCCTTTTGTCTTCGTCGACGGTAACCACAGCGCGCATGGTGACTGAGCCACGACCGGTCCGTTGGGCGTCTTCGATTCCTTTGCGACCGACAATCAATGCCCCTGTCGGGAAGTCGGGACCTTTAACCAGTTCCATCAATGCGGTTTGACGCTCTTCAACTGTTGACTCAGGGTGGGAAAGCAACCATTGCGCACCAGCTGCGATTTCACGTAGATTGTGTGGGGGAATATTGGTGGCCATGCCAACCGCAATACCTGAACTCCCGTTTACCAAAAGGTTGGGGAATCGACTTGGTAACACGGATGGTTCAAGGGTGCGACCGTCGTAGTTTGGTTGAAAGTTGACGGTGTCTTCGTCGATATCGCGCACCATCTCCATGGCCAGTGGGGCCATGCGGCACTCGGTGTAACGCTGTGCTGCGGGGGGATCGTTGCCTGGTGAACCAAAGTTTCCTTGGCCTTGTACAAGTGGGTACCGTAATGACCACGGTTGGGCTAGACGAACCAGTGCATCGTAGATCGCGCTGTCACCATGGGGGTGGAAGTTACCCATTACGTCGCCGACCACGCGGGCACTTTTGGAGAAGTTGCGATCTGGACGGTAGCCACCGTCGTACATTGCGTAAAGAACACGACGGTGGACCGGCTTAAGCCCATCGCGTACGTCGGGTAATGCGCGGGAAACAATTACCGACATAGAGTAATCAAGATAAGACCGTTGCATTTCAGTCTGCAAGTCCACCGGTTCAATCCGACCGTGGCTACTGACTTCTTCTACTACTTCAATGTCGTCTGGCACGTTATTCTCCGTTGATTATTTTCTTGATTAAATGTCTAAGAAGCGAACATCGCGGGCGTTTTGTTGAATAAAGTTTCGTCGTGACTCAACATTTTCACCCATGAGCACGCTAAACATTTCGTCGGCTTGCGCTGCGTCGTCGAGTGTTACTTGGAAGATCGGAAGAGCTGCGGGATTCATAGTTGTGTCCCACAATTCGTCCGCATTCATTTCACCAAGACCTTTGTAGCGTTGAATTGATTCTTCTTTCGGAAGTCGTCGACCTGCTGCAAGCCCTGCTTCCATGAGGGCGTCTTTTTCGCGATCTGAATAAGCGAAGTCAGCGGCTTCGCGTGACCACTTAATTTTGAACAATGGTGGTTGCGCCAAAAATACGTGGCCGTGTTCAACGAGTGGTCGCATAAAGCGGAACAGGAAGGTCAACAGCAAGGTTCGAATATGTTGTCCGTCAACATCAGCGTCGGCCATGAGGACAACTTTGTGGTAGCGCAACCTGTTGAGGTCGAATTCGTCTTGGATACCGGTACCGAAAGCTGAGATCAACGCTTGTACTTCAGTGTTTTGCAGTACCCGGTCAATTCGCGCCTTTTCCACGTTAATAATTTTTCCGCGAATTGGAAGAATTGCCTGGGTGCGTGGATCCCGACCTTGACGTGCTGAACCACCAGCACTGTCACCCTCAACTATAAATACTTCACAATCCTCTGGCTCCCGGCTGGAACAGTCAATGAGTTTACCGGGCATTCCCGCTCCCCCAAGTAGTCCTTTTCTGTTACGTGCCAAGTCGCGTGCTTTGCGTGCTGCCATGCGCGCAGTTGCTGCGTTCACCGATTTACGCGCAATCTCTTTACCTTCGGCAGGATTCTGTTCAAACCACGCCCCGAGTTGGTCGTTGACTACTTTTTGAACGAAGGCTTTCATTTCCGTGTTTCCTAATTTGGATTTGGTTTGACCTTCAAACTGGGGTTCAACAAGTTTTACGCTGACAATCGCGGTAAGCCCTTCACGGATGTCTTCACCGGAAAGATT
This sequence comes from Actinobacteria bacterium UBA3120, assembly GCA_002365735.1. Classification (GTDB taxonomy): domain Bacteria; phylum Actinomycetota; class Actinomycetes; order S36-B12; family S36-B12; genus UBA4592. Next base: position 4,566 of record DEZY01000088.1, on the reverse strand, counting down.
GGTGTCTTTTTCTTTGAGAATACCCCACTCGCGGGAGAATTTATTGACAAGTGAAGTCAGCGCTGTGCGGAAACCTTCTTCGTGGGTTCCACCTTCTGTGGTGTTAATCGTATTTGCGAACGTGTACACCGACTCTGCATAAGAGTGATTCCACTGCATTGAAATTTCGGCGCTTAATGTCTTGTCCTCGTTCTCATTTATAAGATCAATAACAGTTGGGTTGGCGATTCCTTTACTTGCATTGATGTGACGAACGAAGTCAGAGATACCGCCTTCATACATATAGGACACGTGGCGTACCGCTTCGGTTACTTCAGCTGGATCTTCGGCGTCGATGACTGCAACTGAACCTGGTCGCTCGTCGGTAAGTTCCAATTTTAGTCCACGGTTAAGAAAGGCCATTTCTTGAAAACGACGGGCAAGGGTTGTGAAGTCGTAGATGGTGGTTTCAAAAATTTCACCGTCAGCCCAGAAAGTGACCGTCGTGCCCGTGCGATCGGTTTTCTCACCTTTTTCAAGTGGAGCCTCCGGTGCGCCGTACTTGTAGTGTTGCCGGTAAACGAATCCGTCTCGGTGGATTTCGACCGCTAAGTCGGCGGAGAGCGCGTTCACAACGGAGACCCCCACTCCGTGTAGGCCACCGGAGACCGAGTAACCACTGCCGCCGAATTTCCCACCTGCGTGTAATACGGTCAAAACAACTTCAACGGCTGGTTTTTTCTCAATCGGATGCTCGTCAACGGGGATCCCTCGGCCGTCGTCTATTACCCGGATTGCGCCGTCGGCCATGATGGTGACCGAAATTTCGGTGGCATACCCGGCTAAGGCTTCGTCGACCGCATTGTCCACAACTTCGTAGACCAAATGGTGCAGACCTCGCTCACCCGTTGACCCGATGTACATGCCGGGGCGCTTACGCACGGCGTCAAGGCCTTCAAGCACCTGGATCGCACTGGCGTCGTAGGACATATTGGCCCCTCCTGGGAGTGAATCTATTGAGGAAAACGAACTGAGTTGAGTCTACCCCGAAGTTCTGACATCACCTAGCCTAAAAAGGCTTACGGAGCCACAAATGCGCCGAGTGACCCCCTAGTTGCAAGTTGGCATACGGAACAATGGGGAAAATCCGCCTATTTTCGCGCTAGGGGCTAAATTCGGCTACCTGGGTAAACTTCTACGGACTAGCCGTAAGTGTCGCGGGGTCCTCGACCGGCAACATGCCACGCTCCTTTTTTCCAGGAAGGCCCTTGCGGACCATAAATCGAGATTTTTAGCACTATTCCATCGCCGATTTCAGACGCGATTTTCGCCAGGATTTGGCTTTGGAGTAGGCGTAATTGGGTTGCCCACGCGGTGGACTCCGCCGTGAGACGAAGGGTCCCCTCATCAAAACCTGCCGGGACACAGTGATCCGCGATCTCAGCGCCCACGATCTCAGCCCATGAGTTGAGAACTTTTGCCATGGCTGTCTCCTTCTCCCAACCACTCTCAGTCACGAGTTTGTCTAATGCGCTACCAAGGAGCTCTGGGTCTCTTCCGCTTCGAGTGCCTTTACGAGTCTTTTTCGCCGGTGCTCCTTTTGTAGTGCGTCGTAAGAGTCGTTCGGCAGCTTGGTCCTGCTCCTGCTGGGTTACTTCAGGAGTT
>DEZY01000088.1:435-2746 GCA_002365735.1 Actinobacteria bacterium UBA3120 | reverse complement strand
CTTCGGGGTCTATTTTCTCGCTCACAGGGAATCACCATTGTGAGCCACTATGGAGTCCGAAGAAATGTGAAACCTTGCTCCACCGATTTCTATTGGCACGTCAGACTCCACTGCCGCAGTAATAAAAACTTGTGGCGCGTCTTGAGTCAACTCTAAAATTGTCGTGCGACGAAGTACATCGAGTTCAGCAAAAACGTCGTCGAGAATCAAAATAGGTTCAATTCCGTCAGCCTTGAGAACATCTGCGCTCGCAACCCGAAGTGCTAAAGCTGCTGACCAACTTTCACCATGTGAGGCATAACCCTTTAGTGGAAGTACGCCCAATCTAATGAAGAGTTCATCACGGTGTGGTCCCACCAGTGTTACCCCACGAACAAACTCTTCCTTTTTTCGTAGGTCCAGCTGCCCAAGAATTTGTTCCTTAATATCGTTGTGGGTGAGTGATTCAAGATCACCTTCGGTGAGATATTTCGATTGGTAAGTGAGTGATATTTCTGATGCGCTAACAGCTTTTTCACCACCACTGATTAAGTGATACCTCGTGCAAATGAATGGTGTTAAGTCACGAATAAATTGAATCCGGGAGTGGGTAATCTCGGCGCCAAGTTGCGCTAGTTGCTCATTCCACACATGTAACGTGCTATCAATATTTTCACGGTGTGACGACTTCAAGAGGGCATTACGTTGACGCAATACTTTTTCGTAATCTGATTTAACACCCATAAATTTTGGTGTTCGTTGAATGAGGGTTTGGTCCATAAAATTTCGGCGTTCGTTGGGATCACCCTTAACCAACGCCAAGTCCTCCGGCGCGAACATGATCACCCGGACTATTCCTAGAATATCTCTTACCCGGGGAACGGGGGAGCGATTGAGTTTCGCCCGATTTGTTTTACCAGGATTAATCTCAATGTCAATCGTTAGTGCGCGATCATCTTGATTGATCTTTGATCGAATGACAGCTGATAGCTCTCCAGATTTGACGAGTGAGTTTTCACTTGCTACTCGATGGGAGTTTAGGGTTGCTAAGTAATAAATAGATTCAACGATATTGGTTTTACCTTGGCCATTTGAACCAACTAAAACATTAACTCCTGGAGCAAATTCGACGTGGGCTTCCTTGTAGGAGCGGAAATTGTCAAGATGCAGGGTTTGCACCCACATGTGTCAGCCCGTCAAACGTACGGGCATCAAAAGATAGCGATAGTCCGCTTTGGTGTCGTTGTTTTCATTAGTCATCCCGGTGATTACCACGGGTTTCGTTGCCAGAGTAAAGGAAAAACGAGCTTTTGGTGCATCGATTGCATGAAGGCCGTCGAGTAGGTAGCCGGGGTTGAATGCGATCTCAATTGGATCCCCTTCAACTTCCACTTCTAGTACTTCATTTGCTTGAGCGTCATCACCAGAACCGGCGCGCATGTTGATTTCACCATTAGTAAAGTGCATTCGAATTGGAGTGTTGCGTTCTGCAACAAGTGCCACTCTTTTTACTGCATTTACTAGTTCGGCGGTATCAACAATCGCGGTAGTTGAACTTTCATTAGGAAGTAGAGATCGGTATTTTGGAAACTCACCGTCCAGTAGCCGGGTTGTTGTTCTCATACCTTCAGCTTCAAAACCAATAAGTTTCTCGCCGCCCGGGGCAATTGCCAATTCAACCGTTTTAGCAGATCCCATACTTTTTGCCGCGTCGGCCAAAATCCTAGCTGGAACTAAAGTGTTGAGTTCAAGTGAAGTGGTGGTAGGCGACCAAGGAAATGTTCGAACAGCTAACCGATAACGATCTGTTGCTGCCAAGGTCACGTGGGAGCCATCAATTTCCATCCGAATACCTGTGAGAACTGGAATTGTGTCATCTTTTCCAGCCGCAATTGCAACCTGGGCGACGGCTTCAGAAAATACGTCACCATCAACACTGCCGGCTGTCGTTGGCATATCTGGTAAAGCTGGGTAATCCTCCACGGGAAGTGTAGGAAGTGTAAATGAACTTCTTCCACACTCAATCGAAACTCGATTGCCATCCAACTTCAGAACAACCGGCGCCGCCGGAAGCGCTTTGGTGATGTCCGCTAAAAGCCGACCCGACACTAAAACTTTTCCAGGCTCAATCACATCAATGTTGACCTGAACACGCGCCGAAATTTCATAATCAAAACTTGACAGGGTTAACGAGTCTTGCTCTGCAATGAGCATGACTCCTGACAAAACCGGCATTGAAGGCCGAGAGGGTAAGGTCCGCGCAGCCCACGTAACAGCTTGCGCTAAAGCGTCGCGTTCGACTCGGATGTGCATGTGTTCGCGCCCCTGTCTA
>DEZY01000088.1:0-151 GCA_002365735.1 Actinobacteria bacterium UBA3120 | reverse complement strand
GTTATGCACACAGAGTGCCTTTATGGGTGTTTATAAAATATGAAGATATAGATAGGTAGTAGTAGTCATAGGTCCTGTGGATACGGTGGATAACGGGTTTTTATGGGTGGAACTATGCGTGTTGCGAGCGGCAATAAGTGTGGATATCTAA
>DEZY01000003.1:9898-12170 GCA_002365735.1 Actinobacteria bacterium UBA3120 | reverse complement strand
GCATGGATTCGGGCATGGATTCAGGCATGGAAGTGCTTTCTGAGGCTTAGTCAGGCTTTGCTCTATGTCGGTTGCGCCCAACCGCTACCACGCCCCTAGGCTTATGAGTAGACCAGTCATCAGTCCATCGGAAATTGTTCGTAAGGAGTAATCGAGTGCTTCAAACTGTGCCATATTCCGCCGTTCTGGACGAACTAGAGGCAGAAGCAATTCACATCTACCGTGAAACTGCCGCGGCATTCCGCAACCCGGTGCTGCTCTACAGCATCGGCAAGGACTCCTCGGTTTTGTTGCACCTGGCAATCAAGGCTTTTTACCCAGCGCCGTTGCCATTCCCGGTGATGCATATTGATACCACCTGGAAATTTAGGGAAATGATTGAATTTCGAGACAAACGAGCCCGGGACCTTGGCTTGGATTTACGCATCGCACAGAATTTGGAAGCGATCGCTGAAGGGGTGACACCTTTTTCGCACGGAACCCACGAGTACACCCGGCTTATGAAAACGGTGGCATTGCGCGAAGGCATTGATCGGTATCAATTTGATGCAGCTATTGGCGGCGCACGTAGAGATGAAGAACGAAGTCGGGCAAAGGAGCGCATTTTTTCACTCCGCGAGCCCGGACACCGGTGGGATCCACGCAAGCAGCGTCCGGAGTTTTGGCGCACCGCCAACACCCAATTGGCGCCTGAGCAAAGTATGCGCGTTTTTCCGCTTTCCAATTGGACCGAGCTTGATATTTGGCGCTATATCCAGCGTGAAAGCATTGAAATCCCGGGTCTATATTTTGCAAAGAAACGGCCCGTTGTCGAGCGAGGTGGCACCCTGCTCTTGGTTGACGACGAACGCTTCCCACTCGATCAAGGTGAAGTGCCCGAAATGAAAAGTGTGCGTTTTCGGACACTTGGTTGCTATCCCCTTTCAGGTGCGGTCGAGTCAACCGCGGACAACCTGGTCGACCTGATCGCGGAAATGGAAACCAGCAAAGTATCTGAGCGTTCAGGCCGTCTCATCGACGGTGAGGGCGGCGGCTCAATGGAAGCTAAGAAAGCTGAAGGCTATTTCTAATGAGTGGACACACACCAGTTCTTCACCTCGTCACGTGTGGTTCGGTCGACGACGGAAAATCGACCCTGATTGGCCGGCTCCTCGTTGAGACTGACAGCGTCCCCATCGATCAATTGGAATACGCTCGAACAACGCGGCGTGGCGGCTCCACTGTGCCTGTGGGCGAAGTCGACTACTCGCTTCTGACCGATGGCCTCGAGGCCGAGCGTGAGCAGGGCATCACGATTGACGTGGCGTACCGACACCTCAACTTGCCTAACGGTCGACGAGTGCTGATCGCTGACTCACCGGGTCATGAGCAGTACACCCGAAACATGGCGGTTGCGGCGTCAAATGGTGACGTTGCAGTGCTCCTGGTCGATGCGGCTCGGGGAGTTCGGCCACAAACGCATAGGCATCTCACAGTGTGTGCGCTGATGGGTGTGCAAACCATTATCGTTGCGGTCAACAAAATGGACCTAGTTGATTTTTCCCACGAAGTGTTCGAGCAAGTCATGGGTGAAGTTCGAACCACGGCTGCGCGACTAGGCGTTGAACAAATTGATGGTATTCCGGTAAGCGCAGTAACGGGTGCCAACGTGACGACGAAATCTGATGACATGCCTTGGTACAAAGGTGAATCTTTACTTGGCGCCCTTGCCATTTGGGAACCCGTTGCTCGGGTCGTCAATGAAGACTTTAGATTCCCGGTTCAATTCATAGTTCGCGCGCAAGGGAACTTCCGTGGTTACGCGGGAACTGTTGTCGCCGGCTCAGTACGCCCGGGAGACGAGATTATGGTGGCGGATTCAGGTCGTAGTGCCAAGATCGATCGGATTGTTACCTCTGATGGTGACCTGCAGGAGGCCAAGTACGGCCAAGCGGTGACCCTCACTCTCGATCATGAAGTCGATATCACGCGCGGAGATATCTTGGCATCTGGATCTTCATTGCAACCCGCTGATCGCTTCGGTGTTGACATGGTGTGGTTGGGGGAAGAGCCACTGGCGCACGGTCGTTCATATTTGCTGATTTCGGGTTCACGCTCGGTTCCTGCAACAGTGACTAGCGTGCGACATCGGCTCGATGTTGTCTCTGGGCACGAGCATGCTGCGCGTGTGTTGAACATGAATGACATTGGCCGTGTGGAGATTGCGACCGATCGTCCAATTCCGATGGACCCATATGCACTGTGCCGAGACACCGGCGGGTTTCTACTTGTT
>DEZY01000003.1:7208-9830 GCA_002365735.1 Actinobacteria bacterium UBA3120 | reverse complement strand
CCGGCGGGTTTCTACTTGTTGACCGGGTGAGCGCAGACACGGTTGCTGCTGGGCTTTCTCGTCACGCCATGCGCAGAGCTTTTAACCTGGTTCCACACGACTACGAAGTGGACCACCAAGCGCGGTCGGCCCTGATGGGACATCCGTCGCGAGTTGTGTGGCTGACCGGGCTTTCTGGATCTGGCAAATCGACCATAGCTGATGCAGCAGTGCGCAAGTTGCACGCAATGGGGATCCATACTTATGTCCTTGACGGGGACAACGTTCGTACCGGATTGAACAAGGATCTTGGATTTACACCAGAGGACCGGGCCGAAAATGTGCGTCGGGTTGCCGAGGTGAGCAAACTTATGCGCGATAGTGGAGTTGTCGTATTTGTTGCTCTGGTATCTCCGTATCGCTCTGACCGCGAAACGGCTGCTGCACTTTTCGCCGAGGGTGAATTCGTTGAGGTGTTCGTCGATACGCCGGTTGATATATGTTCTGAGCGTGACCCTAAGGGGCTCTATGCCAAGGCAGCGGCGGGCAATTTGCCGAATATGACCGGGGTGGGACAGATCTATGAACCACCGGTGTCACCGGACTTAACCCTCCGTGGGACAGGCGATCTAGAGGCCAGCGCCGACCTACTCGTTGCCTCAATCTTGGAGGCATAAGTTGTCCGCGCCGAATAAGTCATTCGATCCAAAACAGGTTTCCGCGTTGAGTTCAGAGTCAGTTGGTGAAATGGTCGTTGAAGCGATTGCGGCATTTGCCTCTGCATCGGACTTGGAGTCACTCAAGGTGGCACGGCTCACTCACTTCGGTGACCGCTCGGCAATTTCCCTCGCCAATCGAGAAATCGGCGCATTACCACCGGCGGCTAAGGCCGAGGTGGGCAAAAGAATAGGTGAAGCTAAGGCTCGCGTAAAGGAAGCCCTGGAATCACGTGAGGCTGAACTTACGCAAGTCCGTGACAATGAAGTACTTCGCTCGGAGAAGGTCGATGTCAGTGTCCCGGTAGATCGGCTTAAGCGCGGTGCTCGGCATCCATTGACCACCCTCATGGAGAGACTCTGCGATGTATTTATCGCGATGGGTTACGAAATAGCTGAGGGGCCAGAACTTGAACTGGAGTGGGCGAATTTCGATGCACTAAATTTTCCTAAGGACCACCCTGCCCGACTCATGCAGGACACATTCTTTGTGGAGAGCGCAGATTCAGGGGTTGTATTACGAACCCATACTTCGCCCATTCAAGTTCGAGCGATGCTTGAGCGCGAATTGCCCATCTACGTTGTCGCCCCCGGTCGAGTTTTTCGAACCGATGAATTAGATGCAACGCACACCCCGGTGTTTCACCAAATTGAAGGATTAGCCGTCGACAAAGGTTTGTCCATGGCCGACCTTCGGGGGACCTTGAATCATTTGGCGCACGTGATGTTCGGGCCCCAGATTGATATCCGTTGGCGTCCATCTTTCTTCCCATTTACCGAGCCAAGCGCCGAAGTGGATTTGAAGTGTTTCGTGTGCTTGGGTGATTCCAGCGCGGTCGAGTGTCGTGCATGTGGCGGTGAGGGCTGGATCGAATGGGGTGGCTGCGGCATGGTGAACCCTAAAGTGTTGCGTGCAGTGGGAATTGATCCCGATGTGTATTCCGGTTTCGCCTTTGGCATGGGAATCGAGCGAACCCTGATGTTTCGAAGTGGAGTTGCCGATATGCGGGACATGGTTGAGGGAGACATCCGGTTTACGGCTGCTTTCGGGCTGGAGGCATAGTGAAACTTCCCTTGTCGTGGATTAAGGAATTCGCTCCGGTACAGGCAGCGGGCCGTGAGGTTGCGCAGGCTCTGATTAATGCAGGGCTCGAGGTTGAAGGTGTTGACAATCTTGGTGAGGGCGTTAATGGAACCCTGGTCATTGGACGGGTACTTGAAATAGAGGAATTGACCGAATTCAAGAAACCCATTCGGTGGTGCCAGGTTGACGTAGGCACGCAGATCCGAGGGATCGTCTGCGGTGCAAGCAATTTCTCAGTGGGTGAGCACGTAGTTGTCGCAGAGCCTGGTGTTACTTTGCCGGGTGATTTCACTATTACATCGCGCGAAACCTACGGCCATGTCTCTGACGGCATGATTTGTTCAGAGCGGGAACTGGGGCTGGGCCCAGATCACGCCGGAATCATGGTGTTATCGGGTGTTGAGCCAGGTCAGAATGCAAACGAACTGCTGGGAATCGGTGACCAGGTTCTCGACATTGCTATTACACCTGATCGCGGATACGCATTGTCGGTTCGCGGGATTGCGCGGGAGGTCGCGACCGCATTTGGAGTGGACCTCCGCGATCCAGCGTCTCACTTTGTGCCAGAATTGGGTGCCCCCGCAGCTGGGATGACTCCAAGAGATTGCGTCATCGACGACTTCAGCGCTTGTGAATTGCTCACATTACGCACGGTCAATGGTTTCAATCCTGATTCTTCAACCCCGCACTACATGGTCGCTCGATTGCAAGCTTCGGGGATTCGGAGTATCTCATTAGCAGTTGACGTCACCAACTACGTCATGTTGGAGCTGGGGCAGCCAACACATGCTTTTGATCTGGACAAACTTCAAGGACCAGTACGGGTACGGCGCGCGGAGTCCG
>DEZY01000003.1:519-7133 GCA_002365735.1 Actinobacteria bacterium UBA3120 | reverse complement strand
CTGGAGACCCTTGATCACGTCGAGAGAATTCTTTCTCCACTGGATACCGTGATTGCCGACTCAAGTGGTCCGATTGGACTTGCCGGAACCATGGGTGGATTCACCTCAGAAATTGATGAGAACACCACAAATATTGCGATTGAGGCCGCGTTCTTCCCGGCTTCCACGGTCGCAGGAAATTCACGGCGACACAAGATTTCGAGCGAGGCATCGCGACGCTTTGAGCGAGGCGTGGATCGGGAATTGGCTCCAGTTGCATCGGCACGGGTGTGCGCACTGCTGATCGAACATGGCGGTGGTACTTATGCCGGGATGAGCGCAGTGGAAGCACCGATGTCCGAAACCGTGATCGAATTTGATCTGGATCTCGCAACGCGCACCGCAGGAATGACCATTGATCATGCAACTGTGGTTGAGAAACTCGATGCAATTGGGGCTACGCATGAACCACGTGGGCCTGGGACGCTCTTAGTCACCCCGGCCAGTTGGCGTCCAGATTTGACCCAGCCAGCGGACCTGGTCGAAGAAGTTGTTCGCCTTGTGGGTTACGAGAAACTTCCATCAACTTTGCCGAATGCTCCGGCAGGCCGAGGATTAACTTTTGAACAACGGGCGCGTCGTCGAGTTGGTAATTTTTTGGCAGGGCGAGGCTTGCATGAAATTCGTGCTTATCCCTTCATCGGATCGGCGGACCTAGATGCGTTGCGACTGCCTGATGCTGACCCGCGTCGGACGTCCCCATCTTTGGTCAACCCACTTTCAGACCTGGCGCCAAAAATGCGATCTACTCTCTTGCCAGGGCTACTTTCGGTCGCCGCGAGAAACGTTGGTCGAGGCGAAAATGACCTGGCCCTGTATGAAATCGGTTCAGTATTTCTTGGCGAGGTGACTAAGAGCGACCTAGACCCGGGAGTGGAATCTAAACCTTCGGATCAGGCGTGGGTTAACATGCAGCAGGCGCTGCCGGCCCAACCTGAACACTTGGGGGTCGTGTACTGCGGCGCTGTGGAATCTGCCGGGGTGTGGGGGAGTCCGCGGATGGCGAGCTGGCGCGATTCACTGGACGCAGTACTCGCTGTTGCAGATGAACTCGGAATTGAGCTGGATATTCGTTCCGGAAGTGATCCAAGTTTTCACCCCGGCCGCTGCGCCCAGTTGACGATTGTGGGAGCGCGGGACGTGATTGGATTTGCTGGTGAACTGCACCCGTCAGTTGTTGAGTACTGGAACCTTCCCAAGCGCAGTTGCGCTGCTGAGGTGGATCTGACCCAGCTGATCCGGGCGGCGCCAAGAAGCGCCGTCGCGCCGGTTTTCTCAAACTCACCGCTGGCCAAGGAGGACCTGGCATTCGTGGTCGAGCGCCGATACTCAGCCGCCGAGGTTGAAGCCATAATCCGTGAGGGCACAGGCGACTTATTGGAGGCGATTCGGCTCTTCGACGTGTACGAGGGTGATCAAATTCCATCCAGTCATAAATCCCTGGCCTACTCGTTACGGGTGAGAAGCGAGGGCCACACCCTGTCGGCCGAGCAATTGCACGAGCTTCGAGACCGAATCATTTCCTTGGTGTTAGAGCGCGTGGGGGGCACACTGCGATAGCCCAATACCGCAATTATATGCGCATATGTGTATATTAGTGGCATGCGAGTATCAATTGCCGGGGCATCAGGTTACGCCGGGGGAGAGTTAATGCGACTCCTCGAGAATCATCCACAGTGTGAAGTTGTTGCCGCGGCGGCACATTCTTCGGTGGGGGAACGCGTGGACTCGGTGCATCCGGCTTTGGCGCCAACCTCGGTGGGCTCGTTGAAGATGTGCCCAGCGACAGCGGACCAACTTAAGGCCGATCTCGTGTTTATGGCTTTGCCCCACGGGCAATCGGCATCGATCGCGCAGGAACTTTTGAAAATGAACCCGGACCAAAAGATTGTTGACTTGGGTGCAGATCATCGGCTGGTGGATCCGGGTGCGTGGGACCGGTATTACAGCGGGATACACGCCGGGTCGTGGACCTATGGGTTGCCTGAGGTTGGGGATCAGCGCAGACACATCTCAAGGTCAACCACGATCGCAAATCCGGGGTGTTATGCAACAGCCATTGCATTAGCGTGCGCACCGGCGGTCGCTCATCAAATAATGGGCCATTCAACGATCAACGTTGTGGCCGCGAGTGGGACAAGTGGCGCGGGTCGTGTTCCTTCGCAAGCACTTATGGCCTCGGGGGTAATGGGTTCAATTAGTGCGTACAAGATCGGTGGAGTGCACCAGCACATCCCAGAGATTGAACAGACGTTGAATTCACTTCGACCAGAAGTCAGCACACGCATTAGTTTTACGCCGCTGTTAGCTCCGATGCCCCGGGGGATTATCGCCACCTGCACGAGTGCAATGTCCGAGTCGAGCACGGTAGATCCGATTGCTATCTATCAGGAGTATTACGAGCATTCCACTTTCGTTTCCGTACTCGAGCACGGTCAGATGCCTAATACGGGGAGCGTCAGCGGCAGCAATTTCGTACAACTCAGCGTGAGCGTTGACCAGCATTCACAACAGTTAATCGTGATCGCCACCCTGGACAATTTAGGAAAAGGCGCAGCCGGACAGGCAATTCAAAATGCAAACCTTATGTGTGGGTTCGCGGAATCGAGTGGACTACTGCACACCGGAGTATCGCCGTGAGCGTGACACAGGCTCAGGGTTTCACCGCTGCAGGAGTGGCAGCCGGGCTCAAATCCAGTGGTGCAAAAGATGTCTCATTGGTTGTCAACACTGGCCCAAAGGCGGCATCTGCAGCTGTCTTTACCACTAACAAATTCGCGGCTGCCCCCGTAATTTGGTCCCGTCAGATCCGCTCAGCTGGTGAGGCACGGGTTGTTGTCCTTAACTCGGGAGGCGCAAATGCGTGCACTGGGCCAGCAGGATTCGCAGATACCCATGTAACCGCAGAGCTTGTTGCTGCAGGATTAACTGCACGAGAGCTGGGCGAATTTGGAGCAGGTGAAGTATTTGTGTGCTCGACCGGGTTGATTGGAGAGCGGCTCGACATGTCCGCACTTGGGAAGGGCATACACCTTGCAATTGCTAGATTAGCTCCTACGGGTGGCGCAGATGCAGCCGATGCAATCATGACTACAGACACCCAGCGCAAAATTTCCGAGTCCAGGGAAGACGGATACACCATTGGCGGGATGGCGAAAGGTGCGGGAATGCTAGCCCCGGGAATGGCCACGATGCTCTCGGTGATCACCACTGATGCAGACATCGATTCGGAATTTCTTCAGCAGGCTTTAGAGTTCGCAACGTCACAGACATTTGATCGTTTGGACTCGGACGGATGCATGTCAACTAATGACACCGTCATCTTGTTGGCCAATGCTGCAAGTGGAGCGACACCAGATCCCGGACAATTTACGGAGGCGCTGACGCGAGTGTGCGAAGACTTGGCCCACCAACTAATGGCTGACGCAGAGGGGGCGACCAAGGAAATCCATATTGAGGTTACCGGCGCTAGTTGTGAAAGTGATGCGGTTCAGGTCGGACGCTCGGTGTCTCGTAGCAACCTGTTTAAGTGCGCCATGTTCGGTCAGGACCCGAATTGGGGTCGCATCCTTTCAGCAGTTGGCACAACAAATGCAAATTTTGTGGCTGACCAAGTAGACGTGAGCATCAATGGGGTGAAAATATGTATTGGTGGGGGAGTGGGCGAAGATCGCTCTGACGTGGATTTGTCACAGCGCCGGGTTGACGTGCTTATTGAACTCCATGCGGGAGCCCATCGAGCGATCATCCGAACAAATGACCTCTCCATCGGTTACGTGGTCGAGAATTCTGAGTACTCGACATGAGTAGCCATGGACCCATCTTGGTCATAAAATTTGGTGGTAACGCGATGACGTCGCCCGAACTATTTACCTCCTTTGCCCAGGACGTAAATTCGCTACGGGAACAAGGCTTTCGCGTTGTTATTTCACATGGCGGCGGACCACAAATCTCCGAAATGTTGAGCCGACTCAATATTCAGAGCGAATTTGTGGGTGGTCTTCGAGTGACGACCGCGGAAATCGCATCAGTGGTGGCGACAGTGCTTTCTGGAGAGGTACAAAGAACTTTGGTAACTGCACTCAACACTAATGAATTACCGGCAGTTGGAGTCAGCGGAGAGGACGCAAAGATTTTTACTTCTACCCGGCTAGTTGATCAGGAGTTTGATCTCGGGCTAGTAGGCACAGTTGCATTCATCAACCCGAAGCTCATTCATGTGTTACTGGACAATGGATATATTCCAGTGGTTTCGCCCGTTTCATCCACTCGGGACGGTGAGAGCCTCAACGTAAATGCCGATACGGCAGCCGGCTCCCTTGCAGGTGCACTAGGTGCGCAAAGACTTATTCTGATGACTGACGTTGATGGAGTCTTTGCGGCTTATCCAGACCCCGAGTCACTCCTTAGTGAGATGACCCTTGACCAAGTGTGCGAGTTGCTTCCGAGCGTCACAGACGGCATGATCCCCAAACTTGAATCCGCTATCCATGCGATTCGTAGTGGATGCGTTAGCGTCCAAATAATCAATGGCAGTACAGAACGTTCGCTGACTAAAGCACTGTCTACCAATCGTGATTTCGGAACAGTGATTACCCCATGAATGTGAATTGGGAGGAGACTTTTCTTAGCACCTATGGAACCCCTGAGTTGACGCTGGTGCGAGGCGAGGGCTCTCGCGTGTGGGATACAGCCGGCCGCGAATACATTGATTTACTCGGAGGAATCGCCGTCAATATTCTGGGTGCCGCACATCCGAAATATGTGCAGGCTGTCTCTGATCAAGTGGGAACGTTGGTACATACCAGCAATTTGTATATCAATGAGCCATCAGTGAAGTTGGCCAATAAATTGCAGGACTTGGTGGGATGGCCCGGCGCAAAAGTATTCTTTTGCAATTCCGGTGCCGAGGCGAATGAGGCAGCTTTAAAACTGTCCCGGCTAACCGGAAAGACCGAAGTTGTTGTCGTCGAAGGTAGTTTTCATGGCAGGACCATGGGATCCCTTTCACTCACGGCACAACCGGCAAAACAAGAGCCATTCGAGCCGCTATTGAATGACGTCACCGTGGTTGCGATCAACGACCTCGAGGCCTTGAGGGCTGCAATTACTTCAGCAACTGCCGCGGTTTTCCTCGAAGTGATTCAGGGTGAGGCGGGAGTGCGTGCACTTTCGTCGGAGTTCATTCGGTCTGCACGGGAGTGGACTAGCGAAGTTGGGGCGCTCCTGATTATTGATGAGGTCCAAACGGGAATCGGCCGAACCGGCGAGTGGTGGGCACATGCAGAAAGTGGTGTCACCCCTGATGCCATCACCGTGGCCAAAAGCTTGGCGGGTGGACTACCAATCGGCGCATTAATCACCGGTGGAGAGGCATCCAAATTGTTTACTCCTGGCTCACACGGATCGACATTCGGTGGAAATCCTGTTTCGTGTGCGGCTGCGATTTGCGTGATAGAAGTAATTGAGGAAGAAGGTCTCCTGATTCGCGGAGCTACGCTCGGAGAGGAGTTGAAAGAGTCATTAGTCAACAGATCACACGGTGTTGTGGCCCAGGTCCGCGGGCGCGGACTCCTCCTAGCTGCGGAACTTAACATTGAGGGCGAAGGCGATCCGGCTCCTAAATTTGTAACAAAGGCGCTCGAACACGGTCTACTTCTTAATGCAGTGACTCCAACTGCGGTCCGGCTGGCACCTGCGCTCACGATCACTGATGCGGAAGTGGAGCAAGCCCTCCGGCGTTGGGAACAAACCTGCGTCTACTTTTGCGAGGTCCCATCATGACGCAGTCTAAGCGGGCGCCGCAGACGGTGAGTTCACGTCGTTCTTTAGTCGCGGATTTGGTCAGTGCCCATCGTGTGCATAGTCAACAGGAGCTCCTGGATCTCATGCGGGGGAAGGGTTTTAGTGTCACGCAAGCGACTCTCTCCCGAGATTTGGAAGCACTTGGCGCTACTAAATCACCTGACCCCGAGGGATCAGGTGCGCACTACATCGTCCCGAGTGAATCAAACACTTCCCTGCGTGCTCAGGGGTCCCAGCAGGCTCTCGTGCGGGCGTTACATGAGCTCCTACTCAGCGCCGAATACTCTCAAGTCATGGTAGTTGTACATACTCCACCGGGCGGCGCGCAATTTCTTGCCGGGCACCTCGATCGAAGCGGCTGTTTCGATACTCTGGGAACCGTCGCGGGAGATGACACGATTTTCTTGATTGCGCGGAGCGAAACACAGGCAAAAAAGATCTGCAACGATTTGGTTGCACTGGCCGAGAGTGGGACTTAGAAGTGGCTGACACAAGTTCGCAGAGCAATAGTGAGAGCAGACTCTGGGGCGGACGTTTTACATCAGGTCCTTCACCCGCCATGGCGCGACTGAGTCGTTCTACGCACTTTGATTGGAAGCTAGCCCCCTATGACTTGATGCAAACAAGGGCACATGCGCAAGTACTCGAACGCGCTGGATTGTTGAGTGAGGACGAGGGCCGAAGCGTGGTTCTGGCGCTCGACACCCTGGCCTCGCAGGTGGCTAGCGGGGAGTTCACACCCAATGAAGATGATGAAGATGTCCATTCGG
>DEZY01000003.1:0-356 GCA_002365735.1 Actinobacteria bacterium UBA3120 | reverse complement strand
TTCGGCGCTCGAGCGCGGATTGATTTCGCTTTTGGGAGAACTCGGCGGGAAACTTCGCGCGGGCCGCAGTAGAAATGACCAGGTTGCAACCGACTTCAAGCTTTATTTGCGCGATCACGCACAACAAATAGCGGAGGAGATCATCGGCCTTCAGGAAGCATTTTTGGATCAGGCCAATGAAAATATTTTGACCTATTCTCCGGGATTCACCCACTTGCAACACGCTCAGCCGGTTTCGTTTGCGCACGAATTGGCTAAACATGTACATGCATTGGGTAGAGACCTCGAGCGTCTAGCCGACTGGGATTTACGTGCGGCGCGGTCACCATTAGGAGCGGGGGCGCTAGCCGGCTCTA
>DEZY01000052.1:14909-28648 GCA_002365735.1 Actinobacteria bacterium UBA3120 | reverse complement strand
GCCGATCACCCAAAACTTGATGCAATAGTGGCGGGCTCGGTCTCGAGCGCGGATCACATGCTACGGATTAAGCCACTTTCGTTGGCATTATCAGATCAAGCTCGAGGACGCGAAGATGGAATCCGTGAAGCTGTTGATACCTATCGCGCTGGTTATGACGCCTATGTGGAGCGCAATCTGGATCTCATGCCTGAAGGATTCTCCGGGCATGATTCACATCCGCGAGTAGTAATGGTTCCAGGATTAGGCGCGATTACTACGGGAATCAATCACGCCGATGCCAAAGTTGCGGCGGACATCGCGCTTCATACGCACACGGTCGCAGCGACCGTATTGGACACCTTTGGCCCACCAGAGCCACTGCCAGATGCAGAAACATTCAGGTTCGATTATTGGCCTATGGAGCTTTACAAACTGTCATTGAAACCGGCTCCCAAAGAGTTTGCGGGCCGGGTGGTTGCAGTGACGGGCGCGGGCTCAGGTATCGGCCGCGGCATCGCTATGCACCTTGCGGCCAATGGCGCGTCTCTCGTCCTGGCAGATTTAGACATGGAATCACTAGAGGGCGTGGGCGCAGAGATTACCGGTGCGGGGGGACCCGAGCCGCGTCTTGTAGGCGGTGACCAATCGGACCCACTCGTTGTTTCATCCACGGTTCAATGTGCAATTGACTCTTTCGGGGGTATTGATGCAATTGTGCCTAATGCAGGAGTCGGGGTCCCCGGTAATCTCGACGATCTCACTCTCCAACAATGGGAATTAGGCCTGCGCGTTAACTTAACCAGCGCGTTCCTACTCACGCAGGAAGCAATCCGTGCCTTCAAGATTCAAGGTATTGGGGGCGCTATTGCATATGTCGCTAGCAAGAATGCCTTCGGACCAGGTGCAGGTTTTGGTGCTTATTCTGCTTCTAAGGCCGGCATGATTCAACTAATGCGGATCGCAGCGATTGAGGGCGGCAAATTTGGGATCCGGGCGAACGCGGTTAACCCAGACGCTGTCTTTGATAATTCCAAACTGTGGGAGGGCGGATTGCGTGAGGAACGGGCAGCCGCTCATGGAATCGCACCGGAGGAACTCGAAGATTTCTACGCTGCACGGAACCTCCTCAACCGTCGAGTGACCACGGTCGACGTGGCGTCATCTGTGGCATTTTTACTTTCGGAGAAGGCGTCAAGAACAACTGGATGCGTGATCACAGTTGACGGTGGAGTCTCGGCTGCATTTCCGCGCTGAGATTCGGCTAAATCATCTCTCGATCTAACTCAGGCGGTGCTCACGCGAGCGCGCACAAATTGACGGGAACGATCACAATGATGCGACGGCATCAACTAAGCGTTGGGCGTTGATGGATAGGTCTCCACGGTGGAGTGCTCCGCCAATTAGCAGGGTGAGGTCGTTGCCGTAGACCTCGATCATCTCAGGAACGCGATCCAGGGTCATGCCACCACCTGGGCTGGGAAAGATTGGAGCTAGTTCGCCAAGTGGCACGGCGCATGCCTGGGCGATTTCTTCACATTGTTGTTGTGAGAATGAAAAGCGTCCGCCGTAATTAGGGAAAATACTGATATCGGCACCGGCCAGTCGCATGATCGTGCCGAACACGATTCCGTGACTAATACCCTGCTGGGGATTGACCACCGTTGAGCCTAAAAATGAGGGGTGCGACATTATGGGGAGGTTTAGTTCGGAGTCTTCGGCCAAGACGCGCAAGCTGTCGAATCCGGTGAGGCCGGGCAGGACAAGTAGGGCGCCAGCGCCCCACTCTTTTGCTTGATGGGCGGCCTCTACCAGTTGATCCGCCGGCACGTTGAGTGCGGGCATGTACACCGAGTGGTGGTCGCTACTTGCGTCTATTTCGCAAACAAGACGTGAAATTGTTTGTACGCGTTCAGCCCAAGGAGCCCATGGTTGGCTAGCTAATCCGTGGTCGTCTTTAATCATGTCGAAGCCGGCACGGGCGAGTGTGACTGCGGTTGCACCTAATTCCTTGGGGGAGAGACCCATGGGTTTCAAAGCGGTACAGAGTAACGGGCGAGTTGGTGCGTTAAAAAGTGAACGCACACCTGAGATTCCAAATCGTGGTCCACTAAAGCCAGCGAGAAATGCGGCGGGCAGTTGCAAGTCAACTATGCGGACCCCATTGAGTAGTGACACATTCCCCCACAGCACGTTGAGGAATTGCACTAAACCACCGCCGGTCACTCCGAGCGGGTAACTGATCTGGACCACTTGTTGGTCAATGCCTTCAATGCGCCCAACAACTTCGTTTTGAATCCAGGTGGGAGCGAGGTCAAAGGGAAACTCGATCGTTTGCTCGGCGCGAATCGCTTCGGCAACTGCCTGCGGTTCCACGCCAATACCAGGATCTATCCGGTAGGTGACGACTATGCGAGTTGAATCTGCACCCTCACCAGGATTAGTTGGCTCGGGCGCGCTCATAGTGCCTCTGCTTTCGCCTCGCTGTGCAGTGCAGCTACCCGAATCTGTGCAAGATCGGAATCAGGAATACTCAGACTTGAGCCGGTGAGGGTTTCCGCGCGATCAACCAATGCACGGGCATCAAGTTGGTACTCCTTGAGTAAGTAGGGCAGTGAAGCCCCGTGGGCGTAAGTGTCATTAAGCCCAATTCGGGAGAGAGGTACCGCCATCGCATTCTCGGCCATTACTTCGGCGACAGCTGAGCCAAGACCACCGGTGACCAAATGATTTTCCATTGTGATGACGCCTTTGCGAGCGCTAGCTAAGGCGGCTGTCACAGTCGGATCGGAGAAAGGCTTGAGAGTGGAGACATGAAGGTGGGTAACTTTGAGACCGCGATCAACTATGGCCGGAACTGCCCGCATGGCCTCTTCGGTACAGATCCCCGAAGTCACAATCACGATGTCGGCCGGTTCATTAATGTCCTCACCCGCGCAGGTCAGCACCCGTGCCTTGTTGAACTCCATCGGGGTATCGAATAGTCGAGGGACTTCGCCACGAAGCATGCGCAGATAGACGGGACCATCAATTGCGTGGGCGACATCAAGGATGCTCTCCACCTCGGTGGCATCCCCCACTTCTAGCACCGTCATATTGGGAATTACCCGCATGATTGCGATGTCGTCGATTGATTGATGGGTGACCCCGCCAGGGGTTGCAATTCCAGGCAAGAAGCCGACCAGGCGTACTTTGAGGTTTGGGTAGGCCACGGACATTTGAAGTTGGTCTAGGGGTCTGCGATAGAGGAAAACAGAGAAAGTGTGCAGCCATGGTTCAAAACCTTCTCGCGCCAGTCCTGCGGCAAAACCCATCATGTTTTGCTCAGCCATTCCCATTGAAAAATAGCGATCGGGATAGGTCTCACGCCACTTGCCGACTTCACAAGAGTTAGTGAGGTCGGCTGTGAGAACCAGCACCTCAGGTTTGTCTGCGGACCAGTTAATAAAATTCTCAACATGTGGCCGGATCACAATCTCGGGGCTCAAACTACGTGCGCTCATCGACTGTCCTCCATTTGGGCAAATGCATCGGCATAACGTTGACGCTCTTCCTCACCGGTAAAACGCAGGTAGTGCAAGTTCGGGGATCGCTCATTGAGAACAGGCACCCCGCGAACCGGGTCGGTGTACGCCAGCACGAAGTGTGGCTTACCTGTGCGCCTGGTTAATGCGGTGGCCAATGTGGAAATATCGTGCCCTGGCACGGAGTCGACACTGCACCCGAAGGCCCGGATGCGTAAGGAAAGAGGTTCGATATTCATAACCTCAGACATTGGACCATCGCACTGTCCCTTGTTCACATCTACGATCACGCGGACGTTGTCTAGGTTGTGAAATGCGAGCGCTTGGAGCGCTTCCCATGTTTGTCCTTCTTGAAACTCACCATCGCTCATGAACACGTAGACCTGACCGGTTTCGCCTTTTAGCCTGCGTCCAAGGGCGATGCCTCCGGCGGTGGACAGTGCTTGTGCCAAAGAGCCCGTTGTCGACTCAAAGCCTGGGGAGTGCTCTGCGCCAATCATTTCAACTGTTGAACCGTCTTTGTTAAATTGCTCTAAGGCACTTGCCTCTAGACGGCCAGTTTCAATAAGTGCGGCGTAGACAACAAGGGCGTAATGGGCGGGAGACACCACGATTCGGTCGCGGTCTGGGCCCATTTCTCCGTGAAAATCTCCACCATTGAGGTAAACGGCATTTTTCCCGGGAACCTGTTTGAACGGTTCAGGGACTTTGGGTGAATCCAGCGGCGCCAGATTGGCCACGGTGTAGAGCGTGGCGAGTAGTTCAGCAGCAGAACAAGCTTGACTCAAGTAGCCGCCGTTATTAGCCATCACGTGTTCGAAGACTCGATACCGAATGTTCTCTGCCATCACGGCGGCAGATCTGATGGCTTTGGGGGATAGGGATGTATCCAGTTGACCTGTCATAGTGAGAGCCTAGCAACTTGTTAGTTGTCCTACAACTTGTTTCCCTATCTTTTCTCAATCCCACCATGGCCTATGCTGTGGCCTCGGCACAGGCGCGTGATCTACTCGTTCAGGAAGGTCCCATGACCCAGCATCCACCCATTGAAATTTCTTGGGAGCAACTGCGGCGTGCTGCCCAGGACGCGAAGTCACGGGCCTACGCCCCCTACTCACAGCACCCCGTAGGCGCCGCTGCGTTAACAAATACCGGTCGAATCGTGAGTGGTTGCAATGTTGAGAACGCCTCTTATGGAATCACCCTGTGTGCTGAGTGTGGGTTGGTCAGTGAATTGATAAAAACCTCGGCCACCGGGTCAAGAGAAACCTTGATTGCGTTCGCATGTGTGGGTCCTCACCCGGGTCCGCTTTTGCCGTGTGGGCGTTGCAGACAATTACTGATGGAACATGCTGACCCTTCACTTCTCATTGATACCGAGCGCGGACCGTCCCTGCTCACTGATTTGCTGCCATTCGCATTTGGACCAAAGGATCTACCTACCTCATGACGCAACAGCCACTTGGCGTAATTGCTGGTACCGGTTTTTATGACCTTCCCGAGCTAATCGAGCGCGAGTCGCTCGTCATTGACACAGCTTTCGGGCAGGCTAAATGCGTAGCAGGACTGCTGCACGGTCGAAAGACTATATTTCTTTCCCGCCACGGCGTCGACCATTCGGTTCCGCCGCATCTTGTTAACTACCGCGCCAACATTGCCGCAATGAAAGAGTTAGGCGTCGCTGAAATTCTCGCAATCAATGTGGTCGGGGGACTGGGTCCTGATTCTGGGGAACTCGTGGTGATAGATGACTTCATCGATTTCACCAAGTCCAGGGTGAGCACTTTTTTTGACGGTACAACTCCTGAAGGGGTAGTGCACACCGACATGGGAGAGCCTTTCGCTCAACGTTTACGACAGGTGTGGATCGATGCTTGTGCAGCGGCGCAAGTTCCTGTCGTCACTACTGGTATTTACGGAGCCTATGAAGGTCCCCGATTTGAGACCCGCGCTGAAGTTCGTGCGGCCCAAGCGATGGGCATCACGGTGGCCGGAATGACGGTAGTACCTGAAGTTGTCTTGGCAAATGAACTCGCAATTCCGTACGCGTGCATTTCGCTTGTGGTAAATCCTGCAACTGGTTTAGGTGCGGAACAGGTCACCATTGAAGACATCAATTTGGTAATTGAACAAGGTTCAGAAGCAGTGAAACGAGTACTCTCACATGCCGCAAAAGCCTTGGCTGCGAATCTGGATTCAGAAAGTGCACAATTATGATTCTTTTGCACAATGCCCGTTACGTAGTTACTTGTGATCCGCACGATACCGTGCTGGAGAACTCCTCGTTAGTGATCCATGACACGCAGATCATTGATCTGGGCCCTGCGCAAGAGATTAAAGATAAATACCCACAAGCCCAACTGATCGATTTAACCGATCAATTAATTATGCCCGGATTAATTAATCTTCATACACATTTACCCATGACCCTTTTGCGTGGAGTGGCCGAAAATGTTGATCTGCAAGGATTTTTAGAGTTAGTGTGGGCAGAAGAAGCCCGGATCATGGACGCTGAGGGAACTTTCATCGGTGCGCGGCTCGGAGCGCTCGAATCCATATTGGCAGGTACAACAACTGCATTAGACATGTACTTGCATCCTGCGCACAATCACAGAGGCGCCGTCGAAGTGGGGTTACGGCACGTGACTGGCCCAGTATTTTTCTCTTTTCCCGGGCCGGACAACTTAACCTGGGATCAGCGCATGGAACTGGCGCGCGCGTGGCCACAGACCCTGCGTGAGATTGGCGGCCCATATGTACCACTCGCATTAACTCCCCACTGCCCTTTGACCGTGAGCCCGGAAAATTTGCGGGAGGTCGCCGAGCTTGCGAGCGAGCAAGGGGCAATCATCACGGTACATACTTCGGAAAACATTCCGGAAAATGACGACACAATTGCTGCACATGGCGAGCGGCCAACACAACTACTGGACATTACCGGCATTCTTGACCTCAAGCCTGTTCTCGCACATGGGGTGCATTTAAACGAACCCGAGCGCCTACTCATTGCCGCGAAGGGCGCGTGCGTGGCTCATTGCCCGGGGTCGAATCTTAAATTGGCGAGTGGCGCGGCCGACCTGGTTCAATATCGCGAAGATGGCATCACCGTAGGACTCGGCTCCGACGGTTCATCTACCAGTAATGACCTTGACATGTTTGCCGTCATGCGCTTGGCAGCGAACCTAGCCCGACTGGTTCGCAGTGATCCAGCCGCGATCGCATCCTCTGAGATTGTCCGGTCGGCCACCATCGACGGGGCTACCGCCCTGGGCATGGATAAGCGGATCGGCTCGTTGGAAGTGGGCAAAGAAGCCGATGTCATTTCCCTTGCCCTGAATCAACCGCATCTAGTCCCTATTCATGACCCGTTCACCACGATTGTGTACAGCGCTGGGCGAGCCGATGTTCGTCACGTGTTTGTGGCGGGAGAACAAGTGGTGGATAATCGAATGCCAACAAAGGTCGATGCTGGGGAAATCATGGGTGCTGCATGGGCGCACGTGCAAAGTCAGCATTCATGAGCAAAAAAGTTGTCAATAATTCCCTGAGTGACCTTTCGGCCCGCGAAGTCATCGATGTTCTGGGGCTCGAATACCTCGAAGGCGAAGGGGTGTGGATCAAACTTCTCTGGCGCACACCCGAAGCCAATGCAATTTACGCGTTGCTCACCGAGGCTGATTTCAGCGCACTACACCAGTTGCACGAGCTGGAGTCATGGGTTCACATTGCAGGAGCCCCCATTGACATGACGATCCTGAACGCAGACCACACGGTCAACAATCATGTGCTCGGGCAGGAAGTCGGCGAAGGTCAGGAACCGCAGCAGGTAGTGCCCAAGGATGCCTGGCAAGGTTCTACATCGCGAGGCAAGTGGTCGCTCGTCGCGTGCGTGCTCGCCCCTCCCTTTAGCGGATTTACGTTGGCGCGGCCAGAAAGCAATTTCACACCATGGCTGGATTCGTGTGACGGCGAGGTGGCCCGTACCCGGCTTCAGGAGCGGATAAAGGAGCTCACTCGTGAGTAAAAAAGCGATTACAGATGCCCCGAATTCTGAATTAGACATGGTGGTTATTACTGGAGCGTCAGGACATTTGGGCCAATCGATTGTGGAAAGATATTTAGAGGAAAGCGATCTTCGGGTCATTGCTTTGGGGCGAGCACGCACCGATAAGTCCGCTGAATTGGAAAGCTCTTGGAGTGAGCGATCATCTACGTTCCACTATTTGTATCTTGATGAACTCCATGCCAAGAATCAGCCAGTAGCGGATTCATTGGCCGAGCTCTTTCCTGGAGCGCGGATCACTGCCTTGATTAATAATGCAGCGAGTCAGGCGCCAGGGGCTCTCTCGGAGTTCACTACCGAGCAGTGGAACTTGATGCTCACTGATTCTTTCCTCTCAATTGTCGAGTTAACTCAAGGGATAGTTGCTCAGATGGAAGCTGGCGCGTCCATAGTCAATATTTCATCCGTCGAAGCAAGGGTTGCTTTCCCCAATCACGGTGCATATGCCAGTGCTAAGGGAGCGTTGGAGGCCTACACACGCTCATTGGCCAATGAGTACGCCCGGCATGGAATTCGAGCGAATGTCGTTGAGCCCGGACTTGTTGAGCGAGATGGCCTTGCCCA
Source organism: Actinobacteria bacterium UBA3120 (assembly GCA_002365735.1). GTDB lineage: Bacteria > Actinomycetota > Actinomycetes > S36-B12 > S36-B12 > UBA4592. Next base: position 20,518 of record DEZY01000052.1, on the reverse strand, counting down.
AGCCTGGCCCCAGGGATATGCGGCATGGAGAAACACTTCGCCAACAGGGGCCCCGGTGCTCGCCGAACAGGTGGCCAACGTGGTTCACTTCCTCGGAAGCAGCGGCTCGCTGGGAGTAAACGGAGTAGTGATTCCGGTCGATGGCGGCTGGCTGTCCAGTGCCCGCCTGTCACTTTAGCGCCGCCAGCGCGAGTTAGGTAACAAGTTGATCTCGGTCATTGGCTCGGGCCCGCTCGCATGTCACTTTAGCGCCGCTCGCGCGAGTTATGTAACAAGTTGATCCCGATCATTGATGGGAGGCTTATGTCAGATGAGATGCCGCTATTGTTAGGGGTTCCCAGGGAGACGTATGCCACCTTATTGCGCATACAGACACCCGCGGAGCGAATCTCGATGTGACCTCACGTCGACCAACGAAGAAAGGCATTCATATGCATCGCAAGCTACTAGTCGCGGGACTCACCGTGGCAGCACTCGTGCTCGCTGGTTGCAGCTCAAGTGACGACGCTGCAACAGACACGACCTCAGCAGAAGCAACCACTGAAGCCGCTGAAGAGACAACCGAAGAAGCAGCCGAAGAAGAAGTAACCGAGGAAAGCGCACCGGCAGTCACCATGGATGACAGCGACTGTGCTGCTCCTGAGAACTACTGCATCGGCCTAGTCACAGATACAGGAAAAGTTGACGACAAGTCATTCAACCAGGCCGCTTGGGAAGGTACCCTGTTAGCAGCCGACGAACTTGGGGCATTTACGAAGTATGTAGAAACGGTAGATCCCAAGGATTACTTGTCCAATATTGAGCAGTTTGCGTCGAAGAATTACGACACAATTGTGACCGTTGGATTCCTCATGGGTGAGGCAAGTGTTGCCGCCGCAGCCGAATTCCCCGGCGTGAACTTCATTGGCGTTGATCAGTTCCAAGGTGAGACAGTACCAAACCTTACGGGTCTGATCTTTGCTGAAGACAAGGCCGGTTACGCAGCTGGATACCTCGCCGGTTTGATGACCAAGACGAACAAAGTAGGCGGCGTCTTCGGTACCGACACTGTTCCTCCTGTGTTGTATTTTGGTGAGGGATACCGCAACGGTATTGCCGCTTCTAACCCAGAAGCCGATATCACCATCGTGTACCACGAGCCAAACAACGCGTTTAATGATCCTGAGTGGGGTGCCGCTGAAGCAAAGAAGCAGCTCACACAGGGCGCAGACGTGATCTTTGGCGGTGGTGGGAACACCGGGAACGGCGCTCTTATTGAGATCGCTAAGGCACCTGACGCGGGCACATCGGTGTTCTGCATCGGTGTTGACGTTGATCAGTACAACACGGTTCCACAGGCCCAATCTTGCTTGCTGACCTCAGCAGAGAAGAAGCTCGTGTCAGGCACATCTGACCTGGTCCTTGCGTCCTTCGACGGAACCTTCCCTGGTGGAAACTACGTTGGCAGCACTGGCCTAGCGCCTTACCATGACACTGAGGCTGCAGTTCCGGCTGACGTGAAGATTCAGGTAGAAGAGGTTATCGCTGGTCTCGATGACGGCAGCATCGAAACAGGTGTCGTTAAGTAGCAAGCGAACGATCTAAATCGGGGTGGCGTCTTTGCAGACGCCACCCCGATTCATGCCTAGATTTTATGCCTCAATTTAGGTCCCCCTCTTGCAGCACCTTGATTTCGTAAAAGACCTGAACCCATGTAGAAGTTGTGAAAGGATACCGTTCGATGTCATCCGACGGCCCCGCTCAGACTGATCTTGGGTTTACGGATCCTAACCCCACATTGGGCCCAAAATATGGGCCAGTTAAAGCTATTGCGATTCCGATAGTTTCTGTTCTCCTGGCTTTTGCTGTGGGTGGAATCCTGATCTACTTTCAGGGCGTCAACCCCTTCACCGCTTATCGGGTTCTCTTTGAGTCCGCCCTCGGTGACAGTGACGGCTTATTACGCGTCATGCAAAAATCTACGCCATTAATTTTTACCGGTCTGGCGGTTGTTGTTGGTCTTAGAGTGGGACTGTTCAATATTGGCGCCCAAGGGCAGCTCACAGTGGCGGCCATCGGAGCGGCGTGGGCTGGCTATCACTTTGATCTTCCAACAGTCGTTCACCTAACTTTTGCACTCGGCTTTGGCATGCTGTGTGGAGCGGCATGGGCATCAATTGCAGGTGTTCTGCGAGCCTATCGCAATGTCTCTGAAGTTATTACCACCATCATGCTCAACAGCATTGCAATTGCGCTAGTCGACTATTTAGCCAGTCGAACATTTAAAGAGCCCGATCAACCAATCTCGCGAACCCCGTTGATTAGCGACTCAGCGGCACTCGCGACGTTCGGGGTAATCCCCAGTGGTTTTGTCATTGCTTTGATTGTCTCACTTTTTTTTGGCTGGTTTTTGATTAGAACAACAGAAGGTTTCCGCTTTAACACTGTAGGTCTGAACCCGAATGCGGCACGGTATGCGGGTATTAGCGTTAAACGCACAATTGTGCTCGCGATGGCGGTCAGCGGGGCTCTCGCGGGCATGGGAGGCGCTGTCGAGACCATGGGTGTTGTGGGGCGGTTTGAGCCCGCGTTCAATGCTGGTTTGGGTTTTGACGGAATCACGATCGCGTTACTCGCTCGCGCGAATCCGATCGCCACGATTCCAGCGGCGATTCTTGTGGGAATCTTGCGAACGGGTGCAAATTCCCTGCAGTTTGAGACGGGAATTGAACCCGAAGTTGTCGACGTAATCCTGGCACTCACCCTGCTATTTGTTGCTGCACCGATTGTGTCTCGCTACATCTTCCGGATCAACGCGAAACGCAAGAGCAAGTCGAAAGGCCGATCATGAGAGCGCGTTGGGCCTGGACGCTAACTGTAATCATCTTGGTGGGAATTATGTTTTCCTACACGCAGGATGAACTTCGCACTACATCTGTGTTGTCATTTTCATTGCGGTACGCGATCCCGCTCATCATTGCCGCGATGGTTGGCCTCGTGTGTGAGCGCAGCGGAGTCATAAATATTGGTATTGAAGGTCAACTGCTTATGAGTGCTTTCGCTGGATTTTTTGGCGCCGCAGCCACGGGAAGTTTGATTATTGGAACCCTGTTTGGAATTGGCACCGGCTTAATCATGGGTGCCGTTTTTGCAACGGGTGCGGTTGCGTGGAAGATGGACCAAATAATTTCGGGCACAATTATCAATATTATTGCGACCGGTTTAACATCCTTTTTCTATGCTCAGGGTCAAGTCTTGCCAGCCAGTACGCCAGTTGTTGCGATCCCATACCTAAAAGATCTACCACTTGTAGGTCCAGTTCTGTTCAACAACGGATTATTCACTTACGCTGCCATAATTATTGTGATCTTCTTGCAAATAATGTTGTTCCTCACTATCTGGGGTTTGCGCACCAGAGCCGTGGGGGAAAATCCGAGTGCGGCGGATACTTCTGGAATTAATGTGCAACGTACCCGCTTCATCAACGTCACGCTGGCGGGAGGTCTTGCCGGTGTCGCGGGTGCCTATCTATCTCTCGAAGCCGCTGGGACGTTTGAAAGAGGTTTCACCGCGGGTCGCGGTTTCACGGCGCTCGCCATTATGATTTTCGGAGCGTGGAATCCGGTTGGAGCTTTCGCGGCTGCCCTCTTCTTCGGTCTGACGCAGGGAGTGGCAAGTCAATTACAGGCCGACGAAGTGGTGGACATCCCACCGCAATTCATCAACATGTTGCCGTATGTTTTGACAATCGTTCTTCTGGCGGTAGTCGCGGGTCGCGTGAGACCGCCCGCAGCGGTCGGCAAACCTTATGAGAAAGATTAGGTGTGCTCATGGATGATGAACTGGTTCTAGAAGTTACCGGCCTGACCAAAAGATTCCCTGGCGTAATTGCGAATGAAGATGTCTCGCTCACGGTTCATAAGGGTGAAATCGTCGCGCTGCTTGGCGAAAATGGTGCGGGCAAGAGCACCTTGGTCAAGATGATCTACGGACTCTATCGACCCGACGAAGGTGAGATCAGGATCAAGGGAGAGAGCGTACGGTTAAACGGCCCCCGTGAGGCGATTCGTCGCGGGGTAGGCATGGTTCACCAGCATTTTCAGCTGGTGCCTGTTTTTACGGTCGCTGAAAATGTGATTCTGGGCGACGAACCACGAAAGTTGTCTTTTATTGAAAGACGTAAGGCTGTAAAAGAAGTCACCGCCTTGGCGGCAAAGCACGGTATGGCTGTTGATCCAAAGGCTCTTGTCCGAGACTTACCCGTGGGAGCGCAGCAGCGAGTAGAGATTCTTAAGGCGCTATACCGTCAAGCGGACATATTGATCATGGACGAGCCCACTGCCGTCCTGACTCCTCAGGAGACCGACGAACTTCTTAAAGTCATGAAGGGATTTGCTGCTAGCGGAGTAGCAGTAATCTTTATTACCCATAAGCTGCGCGAAGTACTGGCCATTGCGGACAAAATCGAAGTACTGCGAGGCGGCAAAGTGGTTGGTACGACAACTCCCTCTGAAACCGATCAGGGGAAACTTGCTCAGATGATGGTGGGAAGAAGTGTTCTGCTTTCTGTTGATAAAAGCGTAGCTAGTCCAAAGGAAATAGTCCTTGACGTTGTTGGTCTTTCTTCCGACAACGATATCGGGCTGCCCGCTATTCGCAATGTGGATTTGAGGGTCCGTTCTGGTGAGATCGTGGGTATCGCAGGAGTCGAGGGAAACGGGCAACGTGAACTGGTTGAGGCACTCACCGGGATACGTAAATCGACGGCCACCAAATTCACCATCAATGATGAAAACGCCATCGGCGCCAGTCCCCATAAAATTCATGGCATGCACGTAGGCCATGTTCCCGAAGATAGAGAAAAAGATGGCCTCGTAGGTCAATATTCCATTGCAAACAACATGGTATTGAATCGTTTTGATGAACCCGAGTTTTCTCGCAGAGGGATTCGAAATATGGATGCGGTAAATAGTCTAGCCACGAAACTGGTGAAGGACTTTGATGTGAGAACTCCATCGATCAAGACACCGGCTAATTCCCTATCAGGTGGAAATAAGCAAAAGGTGGTGATTGCCCGCGAACTTTCGGCAAATCCGAGTTTGCTCGTAGCCTCCCAACCCACTCGTGGCGTGGATGTGGGTTCGATTGAGTTTATTCATTCGCAAATTATTTCTGCTCGCGATTCTGGTGCGGCCGTTCTTCTGGTTTCAGCCGAACTTGATGAAGTCCTTGGTCTCTCCGATCGGATTTTGGTCATGTATGACGGACAGATTGTGGCTGAACTTGAAGGGGCTAATCCCGATCGGGCGGAGATCGGGCGGCTCATGGCTGGTGGTCATGCGGTGGTGGCAGAAGACAGCTCACATGGTTGAACCTTTCTCAGCTGTTGATGTGATCAAAGCCAAACGTGAAAAACAAGAACTCTCCACACCGCAAATTGATTGGGTAATTGACGCGTATACGCGTGGCGCTGTGGCTGATGAGCAGATGGCGGCCCTCGCCATGGCGATTTTGCTTAATGGCATGAACCAGCAAGAAATTGTCCAGTGGACTCAGGCAATGATCAACAGTGGCGAGCGGATGGATTTCAGTGACATCACGGTCCCTACCGTGGACAAGCATTCAACGGG
>DEZY01000052.1:6015-14801 GCA_002365735.1 Actinobacteria bacterium UBA3120 | reverse complement strand
ACAAGCATTCAACGGGCGGGGTGGGGGACAAGATCACGCTTCCGCTTGCCCCACTAGTCGCTGCGTGTGGTGCGGCGGTCCCTCAGCTTTCGGGCCGTGGTCTTGGCCACACCGGTGGCACTCTAGACAAGATGGAAAGCATTAGGGGTTGGCGCGCGGACCTCAGCAACGACGAGATGCATCAAATTCTCCGGGAGGTGGGTGCGGTTATTTGCGCTGCGGGTCCAGGGCTGGCTCCCGCAGATAAAAAACTGTACGCCTTACGCGATGTGACTGCCACGGTTGAAGCAATCCCGCTGATCGCTTCCAGCATCATGAGTAAGAAGATCGCCGAAGGTGCGAGCGGACTAATTCTCGATGTGAAAACCGGGAATGGTGCATTTATGTCTGACCCAAATATGGCGCGTGAACTTGCTCAAACGATGGTCAATCTGGGCAAAGATGCCGGAGTGAATACTCGAGCACTGATCACGGCGATGGATGTTCCCCTCGGTCTCGCGGTTGGTAATGCACTCGAGGTGCAAGAAAGTATTGAGATCCTGCAAGGTGGCGGCCCAGCCGATGTCCGCGAGCTAACGCTTACTTTGGCCCGAGAAATGCTCGAGATTGTCGGAATAACTACCGACCCGGAAGAAAAACTCGACAACGGTCAAGCGTTCGACACCTGGAAAGCCATGGTTGCGGCCCAAGGGGGAGACAATGATGCTCCGCTACCTACTGCAAAATTCGAACACACCATCACCGCTGGCGCAACGGGAACCGTGACCAGCATGAATGCTTTGGCTGTCGGCATCGCCGCGTGGCGACTCGGGGCCGGCCGAGCCAGAAAAGAAGACCAAGTATCCCTTGGCGCGGGCATCACGTTGCATGCAAAACCTGGACAAGAAATTCAAGTGGGCCAACCGCTGCTCACTATGTTCACCGACGAAGAAGGCCGATTCGATGTCGCACAACAAGCACTAGATGAGGCACCGATTACGATTGGGTCACCTGAGCAACGAATTGAACAGTTACCCCTCATTATTGAGCGCATTAGTTAAAGGAGCAAAATGCCAGAGCTAATTCCTGCCCCCGTTCAAATCCCGGTTCCTGGTGGCAAAATTATTGAAGAATATGCCGGTCACGTCGCCACCGGCGACGACCGTGTTTCCATTGCCCACATGGTCGCCCCGGCCGGGTGGACCGAGCCCGAACAAACCCCAGAATTTGATGAATTTACGGTTGTACTGGAGGGTTCGCTCACTGTTGATTCTGAGCACGGGCCCACACTCGTTAAGGCTGGTCAAGCAATTGTTGCTCGTGGCGGCGAGTGGGTCCGCTATCACACAGATGACGGAGCCCGCTACATGTCAATCTGTGTCCCGGCTTTTATGCCAGACACGGTGCACCGTGCTGATGAGGATCACAACGTCTACGACCCGGAGTAGATGAAGTCTGAAAGTCGACTCTCATGTAAGAGCAAGGTTGCGGTTTGAACCACAACAGTGGGAGTGGGCTACGTTAGGGGCATGAGCGTCGATGCGGCAAAGTCGTCCCCCGTCCCCCTTGATTTGATAATCGAGGCCCCCAAGGTGTTGCTCCATGACCACCTTGATGGGGGATTGCGACCGCAAACCGTTATCGATCTCGCGGTCGCGTCAGGGTATTCTGAACTTCCTGCAACAGATGCAGATTCATTGGGCCGCTGGTTCTCAGAGGCCGCATACTCGGGTTCCCTTGAGCGTTACCTCGAAACCTTTAAGCACACGGTGGGTGTCACCCAGAGTGTTGACGCACTCTCCCGGGTTGCCCGTGAATGTGCTGAAGACCTAGCAGCCGACGGCGTGGTGTACGCCGAAGTGCGCTTCGCCCCCGAGCTCCATGTTGAAAAGGGGCTAGCTGAGCGCGAGATCATCGAAGCTGTTCTTGCTGGATTTGAGTCCGGTGTCGCTATAGCCGCTAACGGTGGGCGGAATATTCGAATTGGGGTGTTACTCACAGCCATGCGCACGGCTGCAAATTCGCGCTCGATCGCCGAGCTGGCTGTCGAATATCGGGACAAGGGTGTTGTTGGTTTTGATATTGCTGGTGCCGAGGCTGGCTTTCCGCCCACCCGGCACCTTGATGCCTTCGAGTATTTGCGCCGAGTGAATGCGCATTTCACCATTCACGCGGGCGAGGCTTTTGGTCTGCCTTCTATTTGGGAAGCGATTCAGTGGTGCGGGGCGGACCGCTTGGGTCATGGCGTTCGCATTATGGATGACATCACGGTAAACGCTGACGGCACTGTTGAACTGGGGAACCTCGCAGCCTATGTCCGCGATCGTCGCATTCCGTTGGAGCTGTGCCCCACCTCCAACGTTCAGACAGGTGCTGCCGATTCTATTGCAACCCATCCCATTGGCTTGTTACGCACGCTGGGCTTCCGAGTAACGGTGAATACGGATAACCGTTTAATGTCAGGTACTTCTATGTCACACGAAATGGATCTGCTGAGCCAAGCATTTGACTGGGATCTAAAAGACATGCAGTGGTTGACGATCAACGCGATGAAGAGTGCTTTCATCGGCTTTGACGAGCGGTTAGAAATCATAAACACTCAGATTAAGCCTGGGTACGCCCACGTCCGCTCGGAACTGGAAACGCGACTGAACAGCTAAACGACGAACAGGGGAGAGGTAACTTATGTCCTGTGTTCGCGGCACGTGGATTGAAGGCCAGGCCCACACAAAGTGGTGCACCCCGAATTGAGTCGTTCCCTAAGATCATGGATCGTATTCACGGGTCTTGAGATCACCCAAGACCGCTTGGAAAATGCCGAGAAGGTCATTGAAGTGAGCCGCCGATTGATTCCCATCGTTGTGCTTGCCCCGATAAATCCGCTCGACACTCACAGTCGGGAGCACAGATCAAGGCCCGTCAGTGAGGTCAGTTACATTCCCATCGGGTGCCATACGGTTTTCACTTCGGTGAAAGCGCGTAGGCGTGAAAGGCTTGGGGTCGCTCGCCAATCGGGGTTTACCGGGGCACTGCGTACTCGCTTGACGGTACCGGCTGCTTCAATCTGGAGAGCTTTTTGTAGTTCGGAATCGGTTATTCCGGTGAGGTCGAGTGCATTTACGTCGCCGTGACTGGCGAGTGAAGGCATAATCTCAGCCGGGTCACCGGTGAGAATGTTGATATTGCCAGCGATCACGTCACTGGTTGCCAGACACTCACTCAGGGTGATTGCCGGGATGGGTGAGGCCGTGCTGGCAATCACGATCACGGAGTTTCCGCTGGTGATGATCGGCGCGATCACACTGATCAGTCCCAATAAGCTCGAATCCTGAGGGGCGACTGCCGCGACGACTCCGGTTGGTTCGGGAATGCTGAAGTTGAAAAACGGTCCAGAGACCGGGTTAGTGTTACCGAACACCTGGGCGTACTTATCGGCCCAACCCGCGTACCAGAGGACACGGTCAATCGCTTGGTCAGTTTGGGTGGCCGCCTTTTTGGCACTGACGGCTTCGGCGTCCTGGATGTCGCTGATGAATTGGTCTTTGCGACCTTCCATTACCTCGGCGATTCGGTAGAGTACCTGCCCGCGGTTGTAGGCCGTGGCTTTTGACCACGAGTTGAAACCCGTACGCGCCGCGAGGACGGCATCGCGGGCATCTTTACGACTGGCCTTGGCGACATTTGCTAAAAACTCACCCTGGCTGTTTGTGGCTTCGTAGGTGCGCCCTGATTCACTTCGTGGGAAAGCTCCGCCGACAAAGAGTTTGTGGGTCTTACGGACTTCAACGCGGTCGTTGCCGATCATGAACTCTCCTCGCTCGTGAGGTAGGCACCCAAACCTTGAACGCCACCTTCGCGTCCAAAACCAGATTCCTTGTAGCCGCCAAATGGGCTTGCCGGGTCAAAACGATTGAAGGTATTTGCCCAGACAACGCCGGCCCGAACTTTATTGGCCATTGCGAGAATGCGGCTTCCCTTTTCGGTCCAGATTCCGGCACTGAGTCCGTAGGGGGTGTTATTCGCTTTCTCAATTGCTTCATCGGGCGTCCGGAAAGTAAGAACACTGAGTACTGGTCCAAAAATTTCCTCGCGGGCAATGCGGTGGGCTTGCGTGACGTTGGTAAACACTGTGGGAGCGAACCAGAAACCCTTCTCAGGAATTACGCAATCAGGACTCCAACGTTGGGCGCCCTCCTCTTCACCGCTCTTGGTTAAGTCAATGATTCGGTTGAGTTGCTCACGCGAATTAATCGCACCGATATCAGTGTTCTTATCTAATGGGTCACCTAGGCGAAGCGTTTGCAGTCTGCGCTTGAGGGAATCAATTGTTTGCTCAGCGATACTCTCTTGCAGGAGCAGGCGGCTTCCTGCGCAGCACACGTGCCCTTGATTGAAGTAGATACCGTTGACAATCCCTTCGACCGCTTGGTCAATCGGGGCGTCATCGAATACAATATTGGCCGCTTTGCCACCCAGCTCAAGGGTTAACCGCTTCTGAGTTCCCGCGATTTGTCGTTGAATCGCTTGACCCACCGCGGTGCTGCCGGTGAATGCCACCTTGTTTACATCTGGATGCTCAACCAGCATCCGACCAGTCTCGCCGGCGCCGGTAATAATGTTGACGACACCGGGGGGCAGGTCCGCTTGCTGGCAAATTTCTGCGAAGAGAAGAGCGGTGAGGGAAGTGGTTTCGGCTGGCTTGAGCACCACGGTATTCCCGGTTGCCAGCGCGGGAGCGATTTTCCACGCAAGCATGAGTAGCGGGAAATTCCACGGAATCACCTGGGCGACCACGCCAAGTGGCCTGGGGTTATCGCCGTAACCGGCGAATTCGAGCTTGTCAGCCCAACCTGCATGGTAGAAAAAGTGAGCTGCCGCAATGGGAACGTCAACATCGCGACTTTCCCTGATTGGCTTGCCGTTATCCAGTGTTTCCAAGACAGCAAGCTCACGTGAACGCTCTTGGATGAGTCGGGCGATGCGAAAGAGGTACTTGCCACGATCGCGGCCGGACATCTTTGACCAGCTCTTGTCATAGGCCTTGCGCGCAGCCATCACGGCCGCATTGACATCTTCCTCGTTGGCTTGCGCAATTTCGGCGAGCACTTCTTCGGTTGCAGGGTTGATTGTCTTAAACGGCGCGCCATGTCCGGGGGTGAATTCGCCATTAATGAACAGGTCGTTCGAACTGTTGATGTTCACGATCGCGGTGGACTCCGGGGCCGGAGCGTATTGGAAAGTCATGGGCGTCTTCTCTCTCGCTCTAATCAATTGTGACGTAGTCGGGGCCCGAGTAGTGGCCAGTTAGCATTTTTTGTCGTTGCTGGAGCAAATCGTTGAGCAAAGTGGAGGCTCCAAAGCGGAAAAGGTCTGGGGTCAGCCAAGCATCCCCCACGGTTTCATTCACTAAAACCAAATATTTGATCGCGTCTTTACTAGTTTTGATTCCGCCAGCGGCTTTAACGCCAATCCGGGTGTTCGTCTGCGCGTAGTAGTCGCGGACAGCCTCTAGCATCACCAAGGTCACGGGCAACGTTGCTGCAGGAGCCACTTTACCCGTGCTGGTCTTGATAAAGTCAGCGCCGGCTTTCATGGCAAGCCAGCTCGCTTTGCGGACATTGTCTAAAGTCTTTAACTCACCGGTTTCAAGGATTACCTTGAGGTGGGCGTCACCGCACGCCTCCTTGATGGCAACGATTTCCTCAAAAACTTTGCCGAAATTCCCAGTGAGAAATGCCCCGCGGTCAATCACCATGTCAATTTCATCGGCACCGGCTGCAACTGCGTCTTTCGTGTCAAGGAGCTTGACGTCGAGTGAGGCCCGACCACTGGGGAATGCGGTAGCCACCGCGGCAACATGAATCCGATCCCCGACAACTTCGCGTGCAGCGGGCACCAGGTCGCCGTAGACGCACACTGCGGCAACACTGGGCGTAGTTGGGTCGGTCGGATCAGGATGCAGAGCCTTTGAGCACATTGCCGATACTTTTCCCGGAGTGTCCGCGCCTTCCAGCGTGGTCAGATCCACCATGGAGATCGCGGTGTCAATTGCCCACATCTTGGACTCTTTTTTAATCGACCGTGTTCCCAACGCCGCCGCCCTGGCCTCAGCACCTACCTGGTCAACACCGGAAAGCCCGGCAAGGAACGCGTGCAGCCCCTGATGGCTTGTGGGGGACTGCGTTTTGTGAGGCTGCTTTGTGGGGGGCTGATTAGCCAAGGGCTGATTATCTAGCGAAGACACTACTGGAGTCTATCTGTTCGGGCGCTTAGATTGTTCAGCCGAGCCAAGTACCAGCGACTTCAGCCATTGCTGCGAGGTTTGCTTCCGCTTGGGCTCGCGCAGCGGCCAAATCAGTGCCATCCACGCTCACCACGCTTTGCAGGTAGACCTTCACCTTGGGCTCGGTGCCGCTGGGCCGCACGATCACCCGGCCACCGCCGTCCAGATTGAACAACAGGCCGTCAGTTGGAGGCAATTGCGGGGAGCCGATTGCGAGGTCAATAAATTCGGTGACTTGCGCCCCTGCGATTTCGGTGGGCAGATTGGAGCGCAGCCTGCGCATGATCTCTGGAATGACTGCGAGTTCACTAACTCGGACCGATACCTGGTCAGTGGCGTAAACACCCACTTGCATGGCGATGCGGTCAAGTTCGCTCTGAAGTGTTTCATTTTGTGATTTCAGGTGCGCGGCGAGTTCCATGATTTTAAGTGCCGCGGAGAGCCCGTCCTTGTCTTTGACCGCTTCGGGGTCAACGCAGTAGCCGAGGGCTTCCTCATACCCGTAGACCAGACCGGGGATTGGGCCAATCCATTTGAATCCGGTCAAGGTTTGTTGGTACTCAAATCCTGACTGCTCGGCAATTGCCTTAAGAACGGTTGCCGAAACAATTGATTGCGCCATTACTCCAGATTTAGTGGTGCTTTGCTGCGCGATCCAGGAGCCAAGGAGTGCACCAACTTCATCGCCATGCAGCATGCGCCAGGTGGACTTGTCATCGGTGGTGGGGATTGCTACGGCGCAACGGTCAGCATCAGGGTCATTGGCAATTACGAGATCTGCACTGTGTGAGATTGCGGTGTCAATGGACAGGTCTATTGCCCCGGGTTCTTCCGGGTTGGGAAATGCAACTGTAGGGAACATCGGATCGGGTTCGAACTGTTTTTCGACCTTGATGGGTTCGGGGAAGCCAGCCTTGTGAGCAAGTTCCATGAATGTTTTTCCACCCACACCGTGCATTGCCGTGTAGACCGTTCTCAAATCCGTGTCGCGGCTGATCTCTTTACTCACAAGTTTCGCGGTGTGGTCGAGATAAGCCCTTTCGGTGCTGTGGTCCAGAGTGGTCCAGGTGTCGCCGTGGGGAAGGTCGCGTACTGGACCCGAGTGTGTTACTTGCTGAATGTAATCGGCGATCTCAATATCTGCTGGCGGAACGATCTGGGCCCCAGACCCTAGGTAGACCTTGTAGCCATTGTCTTGTGGTGGATTGTGGCTGGCCGTGACCATGATGCCCGCATCCGCCTTGAGGTGTCGAATTGCAAATGCAAGAACAGGTGTAGGGACAGTGTGTGGAAAAATCAGGGGAGTGATTCCCGCGCCACTGAGGATCTGCGCGCTGACCTTGGCGAAAAGTTCCGAGTTGTGACGGGCGTCGTATCCGATCACAACACTGCCAATAGCGCCTTTATGGTTGAGGTATTGCGCGAGTCCCGCCGCAGCCCTGGCAACTACGACCAGGTTCATGCGGTTGGGACCGGGGCCCAACTTTCCACGCAAGCCGGCTGTACCGAATTGAAGACTTGTCCTAAAGCAATCGTGCAATTCCGCCACCGCCAGCGGGTCCATCTGCCCGGCACGCTCTAACAGGATTCGCAGTTCGTGCTGGGTTTCTTCGTGGGGGTCACTCGATAGCCACTCGCGTGCTTGCGCAATTACGTTCATGGGTAGTTACTTTCCCTGATCTAGATTTTTGCAATTATTTTGGCGAGCAGATCACCCATGCGGGTAGCAGCATCATTGCCGGCCTGGAGTACTTCTTCGTGATTGAGTGGCTCGCCGCTCATGCCTGCAGCCAGGTTTGTGACGAGTGAGATGCCAAGAATCTCCATACCCAGTGATCGGGCAACGATTGCTTCCAGGGCTGTGCTCATGCCCACCAGGGTGCCGCCCATATTGCGCACCATGGTTATTTCCGCGGGGGTTTCATACATCGGTCCGGGGAACTGAACGTAGACACCCTCGGGCAAGTGGGGGTCAACCTCGTGACACATGGCACGCAAGCGTGATGAATACAAATCCGTAAGGTCAACAAAATGAGCGCCATGAAGTGGCGAGTTACCGGTGAAGTTGATTTGGTCTTTAATTAAAACGGGTGTCCCTGGGGACCAGTCAGGGTTGAGACCTCCGCAGCCATTCGTGAGGATCATGGTCTTGCAGCCGGTTGCGGCTGCGGTGCGGACAATATGAGTGACTGCGTCAACTCCCCTTTCCTCATAGAAATGGGTACGACCAAGGAAAACCAGGATCTTCTTTCCGTTGATATCAACGCTACGGATCTTTCCGGAATGCCCAGCAACTGCGGGTTCGCTGAAATGGGGAACTTCAGAAACACTGAATTCCGCCATTTGCGTGCCGATTCTTTCTGCGGCGGGAACCCAGCCTGAGCCCAGAACTATTGCGATGTCGTGTTTCTCAACGCCGCTCAGTGAAGCGATGGTGGAAGCAGACTCGTGCGCTGCGCGATTGAGTTGGTCGGTCTTAGGGTTAATTGAGATATCGATTGAGTTCACTCGGTAAATCTAGTAC
>DEZY01000052.1:543-5838 GCA_002365735.1 Actinobacteria bacterium UBA3120 | reverse complement strand
GGGAAAACTGTGAAAGTCGATGCCAACTCGTCGACGGTGAGGCGCTTCTGAATTGCCAGAGTGAGTGGGTGAATCAGCTCGCTGGCGTGCGGGGAAACGACAACGGCGCCGGCGACAATGCGTGAGGTTTTACGGCAAAAAATCTTGATAAAACCGTCGTTTTGTTCCTGCATTTTCGCGCGAGCATTGGTGGCCAGTGGGAGTAGATACACGTCACCACTTCTCGCACGGTGATGATGCGAAACTGTTGGGCAACCCGCCGTTAAGAGGAAGTGATCTCGCACAACACCGTGCCGGCCGGAACGGTTGTTCCCACCTCAGCGTTGAGCGCTGTGATTTTTCCGGATTTATGGGCTGTGAGTGGTTGCTCCATCTTCATCGCTTCCAAAACCACAATCAAGTCTCCCGCCGCCACTTCTTGACCTTCAGCGACATCAATTTTCACGATCGTGCCTTGCATGGGTGCAGTGAGTGCATCACCGGACGCATTTGCAGAGGCTTTCTTGCGCTCACGTTTCTTTGCAGTGGGAGTGGGTTCACTGGATTGGGCGCCGAAGCCGTGGGGCAGGGTGACTTCAAGGCGTTTGCCATTGACCTCAACGACAACAGATTGCCTGGCGGAGCTTTCGTCGATTTCATGGGAGTCACCCGAGTAGGCAGGGATCTCGTTCTTGAATTCGGTTTCAATCCAGCGGGTGTGGACCGTGAAAGGGGTTTGCGGATCCGCTGGTGCAAAAGCGGGATCGTTGACTACGACCCGGTGAAAGGTGAGCGCGGTTGCGATTCCATCCACATTGAACTCAGCGAGAGCACGGCGAGAGCGTTGCAATGCTTCCTGGCGGTCTTTGCCAGTGACAATCAACTTGGCCAAGAGTGAATCGAAGTTGCCGCCAATTACGTCACCGGTGTCAAAACCGGTGTCAACGCGTACGCCAGGGCCGCTGGGAAGCTGCCACAGGGCGAGTTTTCCTGGGCCGGGAAGGAAACCGCGACCGGGGTCTTCCCCATTAATTCGAAATTCGATGCTGTGGCCGCGCAGCTCGGGATCCGGGTAGTCGATTGTGCCGCCCTGGGCAATGCGCAACTGTTCGCGCACTAGGTCGATCCCACTTACTTCTTCGCTGACCGGGTGCTCCACCTGTAGGCGAGTGTTTACTTCAAGGAATGAGATAGTGCCATCGGTGCCGATCAAGAACTCGCACGTTCCGGCGTTGTAGTAGCCGGCTTCTTTGATAATGGCTTTTGACGAAGCGTACAGAGCTTCCCGCTGTTTTTCGGTGAGAAAAGGTGCGGGTGCTTCTTCAACTAATTTTTGGTGGCGTCGCTGCAGCGAGCAGTCACGCGTTGACACAACCACCACATTGCCGGCCTGGTCTGCGAGTACTTGGGTTTCCACGTGGCGAGGATTCTCGAGATAGCGTTCAACAAAGCACTCGCCGCGACCAAAAGCTGCAACTGCCTCGCGGACCGCTGATTCATAGAGTTCGGGAATTTCCTCGAGGGTGCGGGCCACTTTGAGTCCGCGACCGCCGCCACCGAATGCCGCTTTGATCGCAACGGGGAGGCCATGCTCTTGAGCAAACGCAGTAACTTCGGTGGCGTCTTTCACCGGATCAGGTGTTCCTGGCACCTGAGGGGCTCCGGCGCGTTGGGCAATATGGCGGGCACTGACCTTGTCACCGAGTGAGCGAATTGCCGCGGGTGGAGGACCGATCCAAATTAGTCCGGCATCAATCACAGCTTGGGCGAAGTCGGCATTTTCAGAAAGGAAGCCATACCCGGGGTGAACAGAATCGGCGCCGGACTCTTTGGCCGCACCGATGATCTTGGTAATGTCAAGATAGGACTCTGCTGCAGTTGATCCACCGAGGGAAAAAGCGTGATCCGCCAGGCGTACGTGCAGGGCGTCGCGGTCAGGATCGGCGTAGACCGCAACGGACTCTATTCCCTCGTCCTTGCAGGCACGAATCACTCGAACCGCGATTTCGCCGCGGTTGGCGATCAAGACTTTTTTCACAGATGTTTCCCTTCGATTGTCCCGACTGATCCTATCGGGCGTTATTCCATAGTTGCATCCACGTGATCCCCAATTGACTCAGAAGTTCACGCACGGTGGGAAGCGAGATTCCGACCACATTAGAAGGATCCCCGGTCACTCCTTGAACAAAAGCCCCACCGAGTCCGTCCAAGGTGAAACCACCGGCGACGGCGAAGGGTTCACCTGTATCCAAATACGCGTCCATCTCCTCGTCAGTGAGAGCACCCAGGTGGACGTCAGTGCTGGCGGTTCCATGTACCGAATGCAATTCGCCTTCTGCGTCTGCGTAGGTGATGAAATGGCCGGTGTGCAGGGTGCCCGTGTTGTTCATCATTTCCCGCCAGCGGGCCTTTGCGACTTGGGCGTCTTGTGGCTTGCCGTAGGGCTTGCCATTGAGTTCGAACACCGAATCGCAACCAATCACGATAGTGCCGGGTGAGAGTTCATGTGAGTCGGCAAGTTCTTGGGTTACTTTTTCACACTTTGCCTGGGCCAGGGCCTGGGCTAGCTCTTTCGGGGTCGCATTTGGCAGATTTTGTTCGATTGCTTCTTCGTCCACGTGGCTCACCCGTACGATCGGGCTGAGACCGGCATTGTTCAGTGTCGCCAGCCGAGCTGGGGAAGCCGACGCCAAAATAAGTTTCATTGATGCCCTATTGGGCAAGGCCGGATGCACGCCAAGCGCCCGGGCCAGCAGTCGGGAAGCTGACCATCATGTGTTCGCGGTTATTCCAGGCGTGGATCGCAGTGGGTTGGTCAGTGTGGGCCTGTGCCTGGGCGGCAGCGAATACGGCGAGGAGTGCAGCAACGTCTTCTGGGTTCGCCTCCCCGCGAATTACCTGTAGGTGCGGCCCGGTCATAGGGGAATGTTTCCATGCTTCTTGGGAGGAAGCGTTGCGCGTTTTGTGCGCAATGCGCGTAGCGCATGGGTGAGTTGCAGCCGGGTTTCGTGGGGAAAAATAACCCGATCCATGTATCCGCGCTCTGCGGCAACATAAGGATTCGCGAACTTTTCGGTGTATTCCGCGATCCGGACAGCGCGCTCGGCCACTGGGTCTGCCGCATTGGCAATTTCCTTGCGGTACAAAATGTTGACCGCGCCCTGGGCGCCCATGACCGCAATTTCCGCGGTGGGCCATGCCAAGTTGATGTCGGCTCCAAGGTGCTTTGAACCCATGACGTCGTAGGCTCCACCGTACGCCTTGCGGGTGATGACGGTAAGCAAAGGAACAGTTGCTTCGGCATAGGCGTAAATCAGTTTTGCACCGCGGCGAATAATTCCGTTCCACTCCTGATCGGTGCCCGGCAAGAATCCAGGGACATCGACAAAAGTAATTACGGGAACATTGAATGCATCGCAAGTGCGGACAAAACGTGCGGCTTTTTCGGAGGCCTCAATATCGAGCGTTCCGGCAAACTGCATAGGCTGGTTAGCGACGATGCCAACTGGGTGGCCTTCAACACGACCAAATCCGCACAAGATATTTGGTGCAAAAAGTGGCTGGGTTTCCAGAAAGTCGCCGTCGTCAAGAACGGATGCAAGTACGTCATGCATGTCGTAGGGCTGATTAGGTGAGTCAGGAATAATTGTGTCGAGGGCGTAATCCTCGTCGGTGAACTCCAGGGACACCTTGGTGGGAATAACAACGGGCTCACTCAAGTTGTTGCTAGGGAGATAAGAAAGTAAGGCACGCACATAATCCAAGGCGTCGTGCTCATCGGATGCCATGTAGTGGGCCACACCACTCTTGGAGTTGTGGGTGTGCGCGCCTCCGAGTTCTTCAAAAGCAACATCTTCGCCGGTCACGGTTTTAATAACGTCGGGTCCGGTAATGAACATGTGGGAGGTTTGATCCACCATCACAATAAAGTCAGTGATCGCCGGGGAATACACGGCGCCTCCGGCGCACGGACCCATGATCAAGGAAATCTGGGGGATCACCCCAGAGGCCATTACGTTTCGCGTGAAAATTTCACCGTAAAGTCCAAGTGCCACAACGCCTTCTTGGATGCGTGCACCACCCGAGTCATTCAAACCGATCATGGGACATCCGGTTTTGAGCGCAAGATCCATTATTTTGACGATTTTTTCGCCGAATACTTCACCTAATGACCCCCCGAACACGGTGAAATCTTGGGCGAACACGCAGACTTGCCGGCCGTCAACCGTTCCATAGCCCGTGATCACGCCGTCACCATAAGGCCGGGTTTTTTCCAAACCAAAGTTGTGCGAACGGTGCCGGGTAAGGCCGTCAATGGCTTGAAATGAATCGGGATCAAGGAAAGCCTCAATCCGCTCCATCGCAGTCATTTTGCCTTTTGCGTGTTGCTTATCCACTGCGGCTTGGCGTTTGCCGGCAGCCTCAGAGCGACGGGAGCGCAGTACTTCGGCCCTGCCCGCGGTGGTGTGAATGTCAGGGGTGCTCTCGGCGCTCATGATCCTCCTGTGTGGGTGGGGGGTACGTGTAGCTGGCTGGATGTGCTCTCGGCGTACCTTATCGGCA
Organism: Actinobacteria bacterium UBA3120; assembly: GCA_002365735.1. Taxonomy (GTDB): domain Bacteria; phylum Actinomycetota; class Actinomycetes; order S36-B12; family S36-B12; genus UBA4592. The sequence continues at coordinate 1,296 of DEZY01000052.1, read as the reverse complement.
TGAATGAATTGTCAATCCGGTCGTGCCCGCAGGTGATCGTTCTTGACACCGTCGAATCAACCAACAGCGAACTGACCCGATTCTGCGACGGAGGAACCGTGCCCCCGTGGACGGTGGTTCTCTCGGCGGAACAGACGGCCGGTCGTGGCAGACTTGATCGTTCTTGGCAAAGTGAATCCGGCAGCGGATTGTGGTGCTCAATACTGGTTGATCTCCACGGTTGTGATTCGCTCAGCTGGTTACCACTGGCTACCGGACTTGCCGTCCTCGACGCCTGCACGGAACTGGGAGCAAGCGTTGAACTCAAGTGGCCCAACGACATTACGGCTGGCGGTGCAAAACTCGGTGGGATCCTGATCGAGTCGGCAGGTGTTCCCGGTCAGTGGATTGTGGGTATCGGAATCAACGTTGGTGCAGCACACTTTCCGAACTCGGTTTCCCTCTCCGACTTGGTTACACCGGTCCCGCAGGTTGCTCAAGTCCTGACAACGGTATTTGGCGCGTTGCATGAGTTGGTGGAAGGCTGGCGGGATTCGAATTGGAGCCGCGAGTCAATTTCAGATCGGTACGCGGCGCTGTGTTCGAGTGTCGGCGCGCAACTGAACGTGTCTCGGCCCGGTGAACCTTCGTTTAGTGCGGTCGGTGTTGGGATTGATCCTGAAGGGCATCTAGTTATCGCTCGGCCTGGTCAAGAATCCGAGATTCTCGTGGCCGCGGACGTTGTTCATGCCACTATTGAGCCATGTACCCCGA
>DEZY01000052.1:0-527 GCA_002365735.1 Actinobacteria bacterium UBA3120 | reverse complement strand
CACCTGATAATTGCTCGGTCCGGGGACAGGCGCGAGATTGTCATCGAGGCGGACGTGGTTCATGCCACAATTAAGCCATGTACCCCGAAAAACTCTTAGCGCCCGGCGAAACAATCGCATTTGAACTCAAGCCGCACTGGCGTGCGCTGCTCTGGCCGGCGATTGTTTTGGTCATTGAAGTATTCGTTGCGACCTGGGCATTTTTTGCTTTCGACAACAGTATTGTCCGCTGGATAATTGTCGGTGCTGGCGCATTTATTTTGATCTGGCAAGTTGCGCTGCCCTTTCTTCGTTGGCTCACAACCCAGTACGTGTTCACGAGTAGGCGCATAATTGTTAGGCGCGGATTACTGACCAAGCAGGGTCGAGATATGCCGTTATCCAAAGTGAATAACGTGTCCTTTGAAGTCAGCGTGATGGGTCGAATATTGAATTATGGAACGCTTGAGATTGAGTCTGCGAGTGACGACGGTGATTTAGTAATTAACGATGTCCCTAACGTTGAAGACATTCAACGCAAGGTGTAC